>UQDF01000038.1 GCA_900539765.1 uncultured Porphyromonas sp.
CGTCCGTCCCCGTTAAAGCCACGATGCTGTAACTTTTGACACAACGGACGCACAGTCCCCATCGGGTTCTTACCTCCACGTCGTCCTGTAGGGACGCACGATCTGTGCGTCCGTCCCCGTTAAAGCCACGATGCTGTAACTTTTGACACAACGGACGCACAGTCCCCATCGGGTTCTTACCTCCACGTCGTCCTGTAGGGACGCACGATCTGTGCGTCCGTCCCCGTTAAAGCCACGATGCTGTAACTTTTGACACAACGGACGCACAGATCGTGCGTCCCTACAGGGCGACGTATCATTGATCGGAGACGGACGCACCGACGATCTGCGTCCGAGCCGTGCGTCCCTACATCATCGTTACACGTATCGCTTTGACACAAACGCTATACGATAAAAACGAAGTCTGGGCTTGACCACGCATGGACAAGCCCAGACTTCGTTTTGCAGCCACACTACCATTCAGTAGTTGGCTATCATAGCATCTGACGAAGCTTTAGCGGACGATCACCTTGGAGGTGTAGACGCGTAGATCGCTGAAGATGCGGATGATGTAAGTGCCTGGTAGGAGACGTGTCCCTACAGTCGTCGTGACGAGTGCACCAGACATGTCGTATAGCTCGAAGGCATCGACACGACCTAGGATCCTTAGGTAGCCATCCTCAGCCGTTACGACGGGTGCCTCTGCTGGAGCTACTAGCTCGTTGGCGAGACCGAAGCCTAGAGGAGCTGTCTCGGCGGTGTGTACTGCACGACTAGCCCTGTCAGGCTGTGTGATGCTGGGGTGAACGATAGCTACTACATTGCACTGGCTACCGTCCCAACTGGACTTGAGAGTCCCCTTGAGGGTAACGGAGAATGAGCCGTCAGCCTCGACCTTGAGCTTGTCACCCGTAGGAGCGGTGAGGAAGAGACGAGGTACAGCCTGGTGCTTGTAGCCTCTACCGGCTCCAGATTGACTTCTAGCGGGGATGTTGTCCTCCGTTACGATGACTGTCAGGTAGAGATCCTGTGGGTCGAAGCAGTTCTTGAGAGCCACACCACTGACGACTGCCTCCAGCGTACCATCAGATATAGTCTGGTCTATGCGCTCGATCTTGACGCCCTGCTTATCGTTCTTCATCTTGGTAGCCCATTCGTTGGGATCATACCCAGCAGCGTGCTGTACGAGCGCTCCTTCACTAGGTAGGTAGGTACGGTTGATAGACATAGCAGGAGCGAAGGAGCCCTTATCAGTGTAGAAGTAGCGGTAGAGCCTCTCACTCTCAGGGATTGTTAGGAAGTCTGTACCAAAGCCTGAGTGGTACATAATGTAGCTGACGCGTAGTCCAGCAGCTTTCATCTTGTCGATATCAGCCTTGACATAGCGGTCTGCACCTGGGCAGTTACCGCACCTCTCAGAGGTAAAGCGCTCTAGGATGACCGTCTCACGATCGATCATTGCGGAGAAGTCACCAACCTTGAAGGGGAGGTCTATACGATTATCTGCAAAGGCGTTCTTCTGACCATTGACCTTAACGATGGCAATGTGTAGCGAACCCATACCCTCTGCCTCTGCGGGGATCTCAAAGGTGTACTCCCCTGTCTTACTTGAAGCTAGTGCTGTAGTTAGGGTTTGAGAGAGCGTCTTGATCTCGCCTGTACCAAACTGGTAGGTGAGCTCGAAGGAGGTAATATCGTTCATACCGATATTGCGGAGAGAGATCTTGGTAGGACGCTTTTCGTCTTTTGTGACCATCTTAAAGTTGCCATCAGCAGCTGTTAGATAGCCTAGGTTCTGTAGCTTGCTCTCATCTTTGAGCGATACGAAGATGCAAGCGGACCCAAAGCCTCCTCCCTTGACTCTTAAGAAGCTAAATGTCTCGTTGGTGCTGCTTGCCGTAGGGTAGGGCTCTGTACCAGCAGCTGCATATAGAGCGTCATCAATCTCAACAGTTCCATCAAATGGAATGACAAATGCATCTTTTTCGCTTTTACCTACAGCCTTGGTGGCAAAGCCTACTAGATAGCGCTTACCGGCCTCTGTAGCAAAGGGTGTGGAGAGAGCGATCTGATTGTCTCCCTTGACGATCGCACACTTTTGGTTATAGAGCGTGGTCTTACCATCCTCTGAGAGGATCAGAACATAGGCTTCTTTGTCAGCCTTAACTGCTGGGAAGGAGATCCGCTCGATCTTATTAGCTCCTACCTCGGGAAGTAGGATGTAGCAAGAGAGATAGAACCCCGTCTGGCCTATACCTAGATATGATATTTCTTCAACATATCGGTCAGCATAGCCGAAGCCTGGCAAAGTTTCGCCAGCTCGTAGGGATGTGCCTGCAGGTGCAGCCTGCAGACGAGACATTACGGGCTCCTGAGCCGTACCAATCGTAACGGTCATAAGGAGCGTGAGGAGTAAACTCCAGAGGGTAGCTGTTTGTTTCATAATAGATTATGTAATCTGTTTGTTGTGTAACTAATAAAGGGTTATGTCCTGGTGTGAAGCTTAAAGAGCAGACATAAGGAGCGTGCTGATGATCTTCTCCCCCATCTGCTTGCACACAGAAGAGACCTTTTCGATGGCAAATATAGTGTTTTCTATCGAAACCAACTCATTTTTAACTTATCCTCTCAGTCGGCTCATTCCTATTTATGGAGTGCTGGAGGAGATCTAAACAGGCAACTAGAGAGAGTCTGATGCAATAGCTCCGTGGGAATTTGACATTTTCCACGTGGCTATTTTTTATTCTCCACGTAGGCAAGAAAAAAAACTTCGGAAGTTTCATTTGATTCTTCCGAAGTTTCATTTCGTCCCCACGTGGGGATTTTTCATTTTCCACGTGGAGATTGGCGAATTTCCACGTGGGGATCAGCTTCTTTTGAGATAAAAGGGGTCTAGGCTCACGGGAGACCCTAATTAATATTAGATCAGTGGCAACTCTTCCCAGGATTCCCCCCATAGTGCCTTAGCTAGTTATCTCCGCTAATCGCTTCATTTTGTATCTTTGCACCTGCGGAGGTTATTGCTCTAGAGTGACGACCTCCCAGTGACGTATCATGGATATGGCAGTAGGTCGGCTTGTCGCTGTCGCAAGCGGGTGAGAGTCTCGGCTCCGTCCCCGAGCGAGAGAGGAAAGTCCGGGCAACGCAGAGTACCATACTCCCTAACAGAGAGCTATCCGCGAGGGTAGGTGACGTGTAGAAGAGAATGACCGCCTAGAGGTGCCTCGGCACGCTAGGTAAGGGTGAGAAGGTGAGGTAAGAGCTCACCAGCGGTGTGGGTGACCCACTGGCTGTACACACTATGGGTTGCAAGATCAAGTATACCGACGCTATGAGGGCTACTCGTCCTAGTCGGAGGGTAGATTGCTAGAGGCACTCGGCAACGGGTGTCGTAGATAAATGACAAGCGCCACTCCTCGTGACTGGCACAGAACCCGGCTTATAGACCTACTGTCCTCTCCGTGATTCGCTGCATAAGCGCAGGGTGAGATGATGCCCAGCAAAAACTCCTCCTCCGCTCGTATCTATACATATGTAATATAGTATCGCTAACTTCATGCCACAGCACTCCAACTCTATACAACATAAGCACGAAGACTTTAAGCAGGCTACAACTGCTGAGCACAGCTCTCGCAAGCCACCAGCTTGGGTACGCAAGCTCAAGGTGGGCACCTACAAGGTGGTCCGCTTCGTCACGAGCGATATGTGGCACATACAGCCACAAGAGGTGCGGGGCTTTCGTCGGCTCTACATCAACACGCTCAAGGCGCTCTACATGGCTATCAAGGGCTATATGGACCAGCGACTGAGTCGTCATGCCTCAGCGCTGACCTATAGGACGTTTCTGTCTGTCGTACCTATGCTGGCGCTTATCGTAGCTTTTGCCAAGGGTTTTGGATTCCAAGACACGATCTATGACTTCCTCATAACCTATATGCCTGGGCATCAGAATGAGCTGGACACGATGATGGGCTTTGTGGAGAACTATCTAGGACAGGTACAGGGAGGGCTCTTCTTAGGTGTCGGTTTGGTACTGTTTCTCTACACGATCTTCCTACTCTTGAACACGATCGAGCAGACCTTCAACGTGATCTGGGGAGTGCCTCGAGGGCGCTCGATAGGGCGCAAGCTGACGGACTACATCACGATGGTCGTGCTACTGCCTATCTTGATGACGCTCTCGTCGGGACTGACCGTGATGATGGCGACGATAAAGAATACTTGGTTCAACGACTACATCCTCTTCACGCCTGTATGGGAGTTTATGCTCAAGCTCTTCCCGTACGTCATCCTGATCTTTATGTTTGCGGGTATATTCATGGCACTACCTAACACGCGTGTTAAGTTTCTCCCAGCACTCATATCGGGAGCCATAGCTGGTAGCGCCTTCCAAATCCTGCAAGCCCTCTACGTCAGCGGTATCTTATGGATCTCTAAGTACAATGCTATCTATGGTGGATTTGCAGCTATACCGCTCTTGCTCCTATGGCTACAGGTGGTCTGGTCGATCACCCTCTTTAGCGCTAAGCTATGCTTCTCCATACAGAATGTGGTGAACTTTACCTATGCCAAGGATGCGACCAATGTCTCCCCTCGCTACTCAGACTTCCTGACGGTCCTGGTGATGGGACACATCGTGCAGCGCTTCCTCGATCACACCGAGCCAGAGCCTCATGATATACCTTCGCTCTCAGAGGCCTGTCACCTGCCGATCAATCAGACCAGTGAGATCATCGCGAAGCTACTTGAGGAGGAGCTGATCATCGAGGTAGTCTACAGCTCTCGTGACAAAGAGCTACACTACAACCTAGCCGTCGATCCCGACTTGCTGACCGTGGGGTACCTCCTCGATCGTATGGATCGCTCAGGACATCGCAACCATATGCTCACGCAGCAGCAGTTTGCCCAGGAGTGGGAGCTGGTGGTCGCCTCACGTCGTGCCTTTGCTGAGCCACCACTGACGACACTCTTAGCAGAGCTACCCCTAGGCAGAAAACCTTTAACCATATAAATGAATCTGATATGGCACTCAACACTTCCGATCTAAAAGCTCAGGGAGAGCGTCTCGTCGAGCGTGGCTCTGCCCTCATATCCACTTCGCTCGATAAGCTGGTAGATCGTGTCCGCACATGGACCTACGGCAAGCGACCCACCTTCGGGCTAGCTCTCTGTGGAGGTAGCGCTCGTGGGCTAGCCTACATAGGTATCTTTCGCTTTCTAGAGGAGCATCATGTGCGGCCTGACATCATCGCTGGTACTAGCGTCGGTTCGCTCATGGGTGCTCTCTACGCAGACGGCTACAGCAGTGAGGAGATCTATGACCTGTCGTCACAGTTTGGCTTTATGAATATGACCTCGCTAACCACTCCGAGGCTCTCTCTGCTCAAAACCAATAAGTACCGACAATTCCTCAAGGCGACTCTACGCCATGAGCGCATTGAGGATCTACCGATCCCTATGCACATCATCGCAACCAATCTCAACAGAGCCGAGGCGCGTGACTTTACAGAGGGAGATCTGGCCTCTGCGGTGGTGGCCTCCTGCTCGATACCGATCCTCTTCGAGCCGATTGTCATCGATGGCGAGCAGTATGTCGATGGTGGAGTCTTTATGAATCTACCCGCACGTCCTATCCGTGAGTCGTGCGACTTCCTCCTAGGGATCAACCTCAGCCCAGAGGTGGACAATACGCCTACGAAAAACATGCTCCGCCTCTCCGACCGCCTCATACGTGTTATGATGCGTGCCAACGTGACTATCGACCTAGAGCTATGCGATATCGTGCTTCAGTCGCCCCTACTCTCGCACTTTGGCGCCTACGATGTCTCTCCCGTAGACATCATCTCAGACATTGGCTACCAGCTCATCAGCAAGGCATACGAAGAGGAGGAGCAGTTTAGAGAGATCATCGATCTACTCTCACAAGAGGGCAAAGCATAGACTATGCGCACCATCATCTACTCCACACTAGTACGTCTATGGGGTAATAAGAAGGCTCACGATCAGCTGACGCCTCATGGTACACTAGAGCAAAACGGCACTGGCACGCTCGAAGACTTTGACGAAGTAGCGCTCGAATACCTTGCTTCGCTAGGAGTCTCTCATCTGTGGCCTATCGGGATCATACGCCACGCCACCCAGACCTCTTTGCATAGCTGGACTGACTGTCCAGACCAGCACCCAGACATTGTCAAGGGGCAAGCGGGCTCGCCTTACGCTATCACCGACTACTACGATGTACACCCGACCATCGTGCGAGAGCCGATGAGGCGACGAGAAGCTTTTCGCTCTTTTATAGAGCGCTGCCATCGTCATGGGGTGAAGGTGATCATAGACTTTGTTCCTAACCATGTGTCACGACAATATGATGGCACTCACACGCCTCAAGGGACTACACCGCTAGGGGCTAAGGATGATCGGAGCAAAGCGTTTGATCCAAGCAACAACTTCTACTACCTACCAGGCACCTCGCTCCAGCTACCCAATCGCTCCTCTAGCTATCACGAGGAGCCAGCGCGTGTCACGGGTAATGACTGCTGGTCTGCCACTCCCTCTGCCAACGACTGGTACGAGACGGTCAAGCTGAATTATGGTGTGGACTACCGCCCCGATGGTTCTCGAGTCTCACACTTTGACCCGATACCCGCCACGTGGCTCCAGATGCGAGACATCCTCTGCTACTGGGCTGCCGAGGGGGTGGACGGCTTTCGCTGTGATATGGTCGAGATGGTGCCAGTAGAGTTTTGGCACTGGGTCATACCGCAGGTGCAGGACAAGCATCCCGTCATCTTTGTCGCAGAGATCTACCAGATAGACAACTATCACAAGTACTTAGAGGAAGGAGCCTTCGACCTACTCTACGACAAGAGCGGACCCTACGACACGCTCTACCAAGTGATCACTCAGGAGCGCTCAGTCTCTGCTATCGAGGAGCGACTCATCTATAATAATAACGAGTACGCTCCCGACGAGCTGCTCTACTTCCTAGAGAATCACGATGAGATACGTCTAGCTTCGCCTTACTTTGCCGACACGCCTCAGCGAGGGCTCACCGCTATGACACTGCTTGCGCTCGCTACCCCTAGCCCCCTACTCCTCTACGCAGGACAAGAGTACGGAGAGACAGGCATCGATGCCGAGGGGTATAGTGGTTATGACGGACGAACTACGATCTTTGACTATTGGGCCATCCCCTCTCTGGGTCATCGTGACCCTGCTGACCCGACCTATCAGAGCTACCTTCGTCTGATGCAATGGGCGCAGCACCCAGTCATACTGAGGGGAGCTTTTCACTCCATACAGGAGCAGGCTCGTCAGTGGGGAGGATTCAATGCTGAGCGCACCTATGGTTACATCCGACTACTAGATCCTGCAGCGCAACAGACCAGCGACACAATCGGTATCGCTGTCCTAGGCAACTTTACGGCCGATCCGCAGCGCTACCCACTCTTCTTCCCAATCTCGGAGGAGCGTGATGATCCGCAGCAACTGATGCGTGTGACGACACACGCCTATCTAGCAGCCCCACAAGAGCAGCTCTATGCCTTCCAGCCCTGGGCTCCGCTCACTATAGAGCTAGCCCCTTACAGTGTGCGGATCGTCGAGCTACAAAATGCAAACTCTAGTAGAATTAGTGGCTAGGTGGTGAAAAAGTCGTACCTTTGGCAATACCTACCTCTAGGTACCCTATCGAGACCATTCTTGATTAGCATATATCATATCACACAACGCTATGAATCGTATAGTCAGTAAGACTTTTCTCTCCGAAAAAGTAGCCAAGCTGGTTGTCGAGGCACCTTTGATTGCCAAGTCACGCCGTGCTGGACACTTTGTCATCGTACGTGTCACCGACCATAGTGAGCGCGTACCCTACACTATTGCCGATGCGGATGTAGATGCCGGCACAATCACGCTGATCGTTCAGGCGGTCGGTGAGTCCTCTCAGCGACTAGTCGCTCTAGAGGCAGGGGATATGATCCACGACATCGTCGGCCCCCTAGGACAAGCCACTCACATTGAGAACTTCGGCACCGTAGTATGTGCTGGTGGTGGTGTCGGTATGGCACCGCTCTACCCTATCGCCCGGGCTCTCAAGGCTGCTGGCAATAAGGTGATCGTCGTCGCTGCAGCACGTACTAAGGAACTCATCATCCTAGAGAAGGAGTTCAGAGAGTTTGCTGACGAGATCATCATCATGACCGATGACGGCTCCTATGGTACCAAGGGTCTCGTGACTGATGGTGTCGAGTCTGTCATCAAGCGTGAGAAGGTAGACCTCTGCGTGACGATCGGACCAGCCATCATGATGAAGTTTGTCGCTCTGCTTACTAAGAAGTATGACATCCCCACCACCGCCTCACTCAATACCATCATGGTCGATGGCACTGGTATGTGCGGTGCTTGTCGTATTACCGTCGGAGGCAAGACGCGCTTCGTATGCGTCGATGGACCGGAGTTTGACGCTCACCAGGTAGACTTTGACGAGCTACTGATGCGTCTCAATACCTATAGAAAGTAATCGTATCACACTGAGCTAACCACATATTACAATGTCAGAACAAAAGGATCTGATCACTGCTCGTCGCAACGAACCTTGGCGCGAGGAGCTTCGCAAGGCACATACTGGCAAGGAGCGTATGGCTATCCCTCGAGTCAAGATGACTGAGGTCGATCCACACGAGCGTGCGCATAGTCTAACCAAGGAGGTCAACTGTGGTCTCACCGAGGCCGAGGCTCGTCAGGAAGCTATTCGCTGTCTCGACTGTGCCAATCCCTCTTGTATGGAGGGCTGCCCCGTATCCATCAACATACCCTCATTTATTAAGAACGTAGAGCGTGGTGACTTTGCTGCAGCTGCTCACATCATCCGTGAGAGTAGCTCGCTGCCCGCTGTCTGCGGTCGCGTATGCCCTCAGGAGAAACAGTGTGAGAAGCACTGTATCTACACGGAGAAGATGAAGCGCGACGCCGTTGCTATCGGCTATCTAGAGCGCTTTGTAGCAGACTATGAGCGAGAGAATGGGCTATACGAGCTACCCGAGATGGCTCCCGCCAATGGCAAGAAGATTGCCGTCATCGGTAGTGGCCCCGCCGGACTCTCCTTCGCTGGCGATATGGCACGCTGGGGGTACGATGTGACCGTCTTCGAGGCTCTGCACGAGGTCGGTGGCGTGCTGAAGTATGGTATCCCCGAGTTCCGCCTTCCGCTACGCGTCGTCAATGCCGAGCTCAAGATCTTAGAGCAGATGGGCGTACACTTTGAGACCAACGTCGTCGTAGGTCGTACGCTCTCTTATGAGCAGCTACAGGAGATGGGCTTCGTAGGCATCTTCGTGGGTAGTGGCGCTGGCTTGCCAAACTTTATGAATATCCCTGGCGAAAACCTCGCTGGCGTCATGAGTTCCAATGAGTACCTCACCCGTGTCAACCTCATGGGTGCTGGCACCGAGGGTGCTGAGACACCTATCTACAAGGGAGACGTGGTCGCTGTCATCGGAGGTGGTAACACCGCTATGGACTCAGTCCGTACGGCACTCCGTCTTGGGGCTAAGCGTGCTGTGATCGTCTATCGTCGTAGTGAGGAGGAGATGCCTGCACGTCGTGAGGAGATCCTGCATGCTAAGGCTGAGGGCGTCGAGTTCCTCACCCTACACAACCCCATCGAGTACGAAGGTAACGAAAAGGGCAAAGTGTGCCGTATGAAGCTACAGCGCATGGAGCTAGGCGACCCCACACCCGATGGTCGTCGCAAGCCTGTCCCCATACCAGGAGCTATCGACGAGGTAGATGTAGATGTCGTCGTCGTGAGCATCGGTGTCTCTCCGAACCCACTCATACCACGTTCTTTCCAAGGTCTGGAAGTTTCACCCAAGGGGACTGTCATCGTCAACGAGCAGAACCAAAGTTCACTCGAGGAGGTCTACGCTGGTGGCGACATCGTCCGTGGCGGTGCCACAGTCATCCTCGCTATGGGTGACGGACGCAAGGCTGCTGCCAATATGCACGCAGCTCTAAGCCAGCAGTAACTCAGCACAGCCAGTAGCTCTGCCTATGCTGGCTCGCATCATCCTACCCCTAGCCCTCGAGGAGGAGTACACTTATCGTGTACCCGAGGCGCTGTGTGAACAGGCGAGGGTCGGTATGCGTGCGCTAGTGCAGTTTGGCAGTAAGCGCTACTATTACGCTATCATATCTCAGCTGATCGAGGAGTCTGACAGACCTCTCGGTCAGCTGAAGTCTATTATAGCCCTACCCGATCGTGAGGCGATAGTGACCTCGAGAGAGATCGATCTCTGGCGCTGGGGAGCCGCCTATTATATCTGTTCGCTAGGAGCTTGGCTCACGGCTGCTATACCGAGTAGCTACCTACCCTCCAGTGAGACGCAGGTAGCCTGGCGAGAGCCTGACGAAACGGCCGATGGCGATCAAGTAATCGACTACAAAGCGACCGAGCTATCAGAAGAGATACGCTGTGAGCTACTCTCCATGCGAGGTCATCAGGCCAAGGTGAGCAAGCTGGCGAAGCTCCTTGGCGACCGCATCTACCCCGAGATAGACCGACTCCTGCAGGCTGGCGTACTCATCGGTAGCGAGTCTATACCACGTTACAGTCGCTCCGTGCAGGTCGGCTCGCCAGCCGTACAGTTGGCTGAGGAGCTATGCTCCGAGGAGGCGCTCAGCGAGCTCGTCGAGAGCCTCTCCCGAGCCAAGGCGCAGAGAGCTATGGTAGAGCTACTGATAGACCTTCTCTACCAGCATGAGCTACCGCTCGACACGCCCCTACTCAGAGAGACGCTCGTAGGGAGGGACAGCAATAAGCAGGCCACACTGCGTGCGCTCATCAAGCGAGGTGTGCTACGAGAGACTGTGACACTCTGCGATCCGCTCATACGCCCCACAGCACAGCGCAGCGCCTCGACAGATGGTATCCAGCGACAGAGCCAGCTCTTCGAGAGTCTCATAGGCAAAACGACCAAACCCGTACTCTACCAAGCTGCAAGCAATGAAGAGCAAATAGAGCTAGTCGTCTCGATGGTCGAGCAGATGCTCCAGCGCAATCCTGCAGCACAGGTAACTATCTACGTGCCACAGCTCTTCCTCTTTGACCAAAGCCTACTCTACAGTGCCCTGCAGCAGCTAGCCAGAGGTGGCGGAGAGAGACGACAAGCAATGCCCTTTGACCTCGTCCTCTACAGCTCCTCCACGACAGACGCTGAGCGGATGGCGCTCCGTGCTAGGCTCCTCGGGCTGACACACCGAGAGCGTGGACTCATCGTCCTCACCTCTCGTATGGGCAGTCTCCTACCGCTCTCACGCTGTGACCTAGTCATCGTCACCGACGAGGAGAGCAGTCGCTACAAGCAGTCTGAGCCAGCCCCGCGCTATCATGCACGTGACCTGACTGTCGTCGCCTGCAAGAGCAGTCAGACGCCCCTCCTATTGACCACCGTCGCCCCCTCTGCCGAGGCACTCTACAACGTAGAGCGGGGATACTACCGATCACTCAATCAGCTTGATACGCCAACCGCTACCACCCCCAGAGCGCCACGTCCCTTCGAGCTGATCGATCTTTCCTTACAACGCAAGCAGGGCAAGCTCCCCTGGGGGCAAATGCTCTCCATCGAGCTACGCAAAGCACTCCTAGAGCAGTGCCAGACAGGACACAAAAGCATCCTCCTACTCAATCGTCGCGGCTACGCACCGCACCTCGTCTGCAGACATTGTCAGAAGAGGCTCCAGTGTCCCAACTGCGATGTAGGGCTAGTCTACCACAAGTCCACACAGAGCGTCAGCTGTAGCTACTGTGGCTTCACAGCACCCGCTCCTCGCATCTGTCCCCATTGTCATCAGAGTGACCAGCTCCCCCTAGATAAAACTGAAGTTGCGACAGACAACAGTCGAGGAGCCTTTAGCATACAGGGCTACGGTGTGGAGCGTATCGCCGAGGAGCTCACGCTCTTCATCCCTCCAGAGATCCCTGTCCTAGAGCTAAGTGCTTCGCAATACTATAATAAGGAGGCGCAGCAACGGATGCGCCAGCTCATACGTAGCGACGAGCCAGCTATACTGGTCGGCACCTCAAGCCTTATCTACCTAGATGCCATCCGTAATGTGGGACTCATTGGCTTGGCAAATTTAGATCAATTGATCGTGGGCGATGACTTCAGAGCCAACGAACGGGCCTATGCTGCACTCAAGCGCTTCGGAAGTAACTACCCTACGGCACAGCTCTACATACAGAGCTACCAAACAGACACACCACTCCTCGACAGCCTGCAGGGCGATGCCACGGCTGAGCCCTATGGCATAGGCGAGCTAGCCGAGCGTGAGTACCTCCACTTCCCTCCTTACGTGCGCCTCATCTACGTTTACATACGAGGAGCCTCCGAGGGGGATGTCTGCTATACCGTAGCGGCTCTATCTCGCACCATGCAGGCCGAGCCATTTCAGCCACTCTGGCAAGTCTCTGAGCCCAATGCGCCCTACGTCTCTTGGGTACGTATGCGCCATATTCGCTATATTTGCATGAAAATTCGTCCCTCTAGCCCTTGGCGGGAGGTACGAAGACAAATTTCTCATATAATCTCCACGATACAGAAGAGTGCTATCCAAGCTCGCAGGGTGCAGATCTACTGCGATGTAGATCCTCTCTAGCATCATAACGAGCTAGTCGCTCAGCTTATCGTGTGGTAGTGTGAAGTCTTAGATTATACCTATTCGAGTCTCATATAAGTAGTATCCATGCATCACTATCGCTTTACCTTCTTATTATCACTCGTTGCCCTCCTCGGGTTACACCCTCTGGCAGCACAGACGTCTCTCTTGGCAGATCACGAAAGCGAGGCCGACAGCGTCACAGCTCCCGTCGTCGAGCTCACGACCCTCAAGGTGCAGTACCTCCTCGATCGCTCCAATCCCGTAGCTCCACTACCCAAGGAGGTACTCCCCACCACTCTACTGCTACAAGCTCCCCTCTCATCAGCCGTGAGCGTCATCCCTACTGCCCAGGCTCCTGAACTATCTATAGATCTAGCCCCCAGCTTAGTAAGCAAAAGCAATCCACTCGCCACAGCATGGCACGGAGAGGAGCTACAACTCTCCATCTTACAGCAATACTACGAGCGAAGCTTGCAAAGCGTCAACCAACTCAAACTGACCACCCCCACACTGATCTCTCGTCAGGAGAGTGACCTACTAGCACACCGTATAGACATAACCACCGTCGGGAGCTCGAAGCCCATCGTTGCAGCAACCGTCAATACGCCCTTTGCTGGAGTTGATGCGTCAGATCAGCTTCACGGGGTAACACTAGGCAGGAAATATTGGTTCCCAGGACTAGAAAGTAACATACAGTTTAGCCAGACCTATATCTCGCCCAACTGGCACAAGGGGGGTAACAGCGCCCTCGCACTCCATAGCAAGCAGCTCCTCCGCCTCAGCTACGAAAAGGACAAGGTCAACTGGCTCAACGAGCTAGAGTGGCGTCTCGGACTCAATGCCGAGATACGGGACTCGCTCCATGGCTACAACGTTTCCGACGACCTCCTCCGCCTACGTAGCAACCTAGGCATCAAGGCTTTCAAGGGGTGGTACTACTCACTAGACGTAGAGGCTCGCACACAAGCTTTCGAACAGCGATCTGAAGATAAGACGGTGGTCTACTCCGCCTTTGCCTCGCCACTCACACTCACCGCAGGTCTAGGTATGAAGTGGGTCGTAGACAACAAGTCCAAGACTCACTATGGTCGTCGCTTCCGACTCGATCTCAACATCGCACCCCTAGCCTATGACTTCAAGTGGTCTGCTCGCAAGGATATAGATATGACCCGGCACGGCTTCGAGGAGGACAAAAACATCTACAGCGCCATCGGATCTATGCTACGTGCCAATATGATCTGGGACTTTACCGACACATTCGCATGGGAGTCAAGACTCTACTACAACACCAGCTACAAGCGCGTTGAGACCGAGTTTGAGAACTCCCTCGTCTTCGCTTTCAGTCGCTACATCTCCACCCGTGTCAACGTCCTGCTACGCTACGACGATGCCGTACCGGTCACACCTGAGAATAAATCTCGCCTACAGATCTACGAGATGCTGACCATCGGCTTCGACCTTAAGATTTAATCGACAGACCCTATGCAGTTTACCATAGACCACACCTGTCCCCATAGCGATGCACGCACTGGAGTCATCAAGACCGCACACGGAGATATACAGACCCCCGTCTTCATGCCTGTCGGCACCGCTGGCGCCATCAAGGCGGTCACGATGGAGCAGATGGAGCAGGAGACCGACGCGCGGATCATCCTCGGCAATACCTACCACCTCTACCTGCGTCCTGGCATAGAGATACTCAAAGAGGTAGGCGGCCTACACCGCTTCGGCACCTGGAGCAAGCCCATACTGACCGATAGTGGAGGCTACCAAGTCTTCTCACTAGCAGCTATGCGACGCATCACACCCGAGGGAGTCACCTTCGCCTCGCACATAGACGGCTCCAAGCACCTCTTCACACCCGAGCGGGTTATGGAGATAGAGCGTGCCATAGGGGCAGACATTATGATGGCCTTCGACGAGTGCTGCCCTGGAGATGCCAGCTACGCCTATGCCAAGCAGTCGCTAGACACCACCGAGCAGTGGCTCGATCGCTGCATCAAGCACCTAGAGCATACACCGCCACTCTATGGCTATGAGCAGGCACTCTTTCCGATCGTGCAGGGATGCGTCTACCCCGACCTAAGACGTCGAGCCGCTGAGCATATAGCTTCGCTAGGAGCCTCAGGCAATGCCATCGGCGGACTAGCCGTCGGCGAACCTACCGACAAGATGTACGAGATGATCGAGCTGACCAATAGCATACTCCCCAAGGATAAGCCTCGCTACCTCATGGGCGTCGGTACGCCAGCCAATATACTCGAAGGCATCGCACGTGGAGTCGATATGTTTGACTGTATCATGCCCACACGCAACGCCCGCAATGGTCAGCTCTTCACCTGGCAAGGCACCATCAACATACGCAATGCCAAGTGGCGCACTTGCCACGAGCCAATAGACACCGAGGGCACCGCATCAACCGATCACCGCTACACCCGCGCTTATCTCTACCACCTCTTTAAGGCGCAGGAGATCACGGGACTCACACTAGCTAGTATCCACAACATCGCCTTCTACCTCGACCTAGTCAACCAAGCACACGACCACATCGTGGCAGGCGACTACACCGACTGGATGCGTAGTGTGCTGCCCGCCCTCACCCGCCGTCTCTAGCCTGTGCACCCCTACATCATCGCACCCCTCCTCCTCTCTATCTTCTAACCTCTAATCTCTAACTTCTAACCTCTAATAAAGTAGCGGGTGAGTCAACCATCGTTGACCCACCCGCTACTTTATTATAGATTAGGGATTACTTGATCTCCTCAAAGTCTGCGTCAGCTACATCGCCCGTATCGTTACCATTTGCAGAGGCGTTGTCATGAGGCTGTGCGTTAGCACCTGGCTGAGGACCAGCCTGCTGCTGTGCGTTAGCCTGATTGTACATCTGCTCGGTAGCTGCGTGGAAGGCCGTATTCAGCTCCTCCATAGCCTTGTCGATAGCGGGGATATCCTCCGCCTTGTGCGCCTTGCGCAGATTCTCCAGAGCCGCCTCGATCGGTGCCTTCTTGTCGGCAGGGATCTTGTCGCCTAGCTCCTTAAGCTGCTTCTCCGTAGAGAAGATCATGCTGTCCGCTTGGTTGAGCTTGTCGATACGATTCTTAGCCTCCTCGTCAGCCTTAGCGTTTGCCTCAGCCTCCTGCTTCATACGCTTAATCTCGTCATCGCTCAGACCGCTCGAAGCCTCGATGCGGATGTTCTGCTGCTTGCCCGTAGCCTTGTCGACTGCCGTAACATTGAGGATACCATTCGCATCAATGTCAAAGGTAACCTCGATCTGAGGCGTCTGGCGAGGCGCTGGTGCGATACCATCTAGGTTAAAGCGACCGATACTCTTATTATCCTTTGCTAGCGAACGCTCACCCTGTAGGACGTGGATCTCTACGGAAGGCTGGTTGTCCACAGCTGTGGTAAAGATCTGGCTCTTCTTCGTTGGGATCGTTGTATTCGCATCGATCAGACGAGTCATCACCCCGCCCATCGTCTCCAGACCGAGTGACAGAGGAGTCACATCGAGGAGTAGGACATCCTTTACCTCGCCCGTCAGGACAGCACCCTGGATAGCGGCACCGCAAGCGACCACCTCATCGGGGTTCACACCCTTAGAGGGCTCTTGGTTAAAGATCTTCTTGACGATCTCCTGGATAGCGGGGATACGTGTCGAGCCACCCACGAGGATCACCTCATTGATGTCGCTCGCCGTAAGTCCTGCATCCTTAAGAGCCTGCTCACAAGGAGCTACGCAAGCCTGGATCAGCTTGTCGGCTAGCTGCTCAAACTTAGCACGTGTCAGCGTACGAACGAGGTGCTTAGCGATACCATCTACTGGGATCAAGTAAGGTAGGTTGATCTCCGTCGATGTCGAGCTAGAGAGCTCTATCTTAGCACGCTCAGCAGCCTCCTTGAGACGCTGCAGTGCCATATTGTCCTTGCGAGGATCGACACCCTCGTCCTTCATAAACTCCTCCGCGAGCCAGTCGATGATCACATGGTCAAAGTCGTCACCACCTAGGTGCGTATCACCATTTGTAGACTTCACCTCAAAGACCCCATCACCTAGCTCTAGGATAGAGATATCAAACGTACCACCACCGAGGTCGAAGACCGCAATCTTCATATCGGAGCCCTTCTTGTCAAGGCCGTAAGCTAGCGAAGCAGCCGTAGGCTCATTGACGATACGACGCACCTTGAGTCCAGCGATCTCGCCAGCCTCCTTAGTAGCCTGACGCTGTGAGTCATTGAAGTAAGCTGGCACCGTGATGACAGCCTCCGTGACCTCTGTACCGAGGTAGTCCTCAGCGGTCTTCTTCATCTTCTGAAGGATCATTGCCGAGATCTCCTGAGGCGTGTAGAGACGTCCATCGATGTCTACACGAGGGGTGTTGTTATCACCCTTGACCACCTTAAAGGGGACACGCTCAGCCTCCTTCTCTATCTGCTCATAGGTCTCACCCATGAAGCGCTTGATCGAGTAGATCGTGTTCGTTGGGTTTGTGATAGCCTGACGCTTAGCGGGGTCACCCACCTTGCGCTCACCACCCTCTACGAATGCTACTACTGAGGGAGTCGTCATACGTCCCTCGCTGTTGGGGATGACTTTGCTCTCGCCACCCTCTAGAACTGCTACACATGAATTTGTAGTTCCTAAGTCTATACCAATTATCTTACCCATAGTATTGTGTTGTTTGTTGATTTCTTATTCGTGTTAATGTCTCTGTCGACTGACTGGATCGCTCTTTGATCAATCCCTAGTCAGGCGCTCACATCTCATAGGTATCAAACATTGTGCCACAAAGCTCTCCTCTGCGACATTATGACAAAGTGCCACAAGATTCAGACCTGAAAAGCTGGTCACCAATGAACAATTCAGACGAGTTTGTCACCTCTAATCTCTAACTTCTAACCTCTAATCTCTAATCCCCCACGTAGGGATTCGCAAATCTCCACGTGGAAAAAGAAAAATCCCCACGTAGGAACGAAATAAAACTTCGGAGGAATCAGATGAAACTTCGGAGGAATCGTTTTGCGCCTACGTGGAGAATAAAAAATAGCCACGTGGATATTTGACATTTTCCACGTGGCTATCGTCTGAAAACTATTTGGCGACATATGCAGTGCTACTGGACGACACTCAGGCATAGGCGAAATGTTGTACCTTTGTACAGACTCATAGCTCATCCTGTCAACTGTCACTACCAGATGAATGTCGCTACCTTATCACGTCTGCTACGCTGCGATCAGTGGATCAAGAACCTCTTTGTCCTAGCGCCCGCCTTCTTCGGTGGAGTACTCCTAGATGCGTCGCTGTGGGGTGGCTTGGTGGTGGCATTTTTTGCTTTCTCGCTACTCTCTTCATCGATCTACATCGTCAACGACATAGTGGATCAAGCACGTGATCGCCTGCACCCTAAGAAGCGTCTGCGCCCGATAGCCTCTGGGGCGGTATCGATACCTGTCGCGTGGACCATTGCTACACTCCTCCTAATCATTGCAGTGGCTCTGCCACTAGCGCTCCTGCCTCGTGCGCTCTGGTGTCAGACGCTCGGGATTATGGGTGGTTATTGGCTGCTCAACGTCTGCTATAGTTACTGGCTCAAGCGGATAGCGGTGGTCGACGTGGTCTCTATCTCGGTGGGCTTCGTGCTGCGGGTGCTACTCGGTGGGGTCGTCGCTGGAGTAGTGGTCTCGGAGTGGCTCGTGGTGATGACGCTGCTCTTATCGCTCTTCCTAGCCTTGGCCAAGCGACGTGACGACTACCTCATCTATGAGCGCAGTGGGGTGGCGATGCGACAAGCTATCAAGGGGTACAATCGAGCCTTCCTAGACCATACGCTGACGATGATCGTGGGCGTCTTACTCATCTGCTACCTCCTCTACACGCTCTCGGCGGAGGTGCATGCGGAGCCTGGCGGGGACTATCTTTACCTGACGGCACTCCCAGTCCTCGTGGGCTTACTGCGTTACCTTCAGATCACACTAGTCGAGGAGCGAAGCGGTAGCCCTACGCAGGTGGTCTATCGTGATGCGATCATCGGCATTTGCGTCGTGGTGTGGGGTGTACTCTTTGGGCTATTACGCTATGTGGTATAAAGGGGGTAAGCGTGTGGATACGATAGCAATCTTTGACCTAGATGGTACGCTCACACGGCGGGACACGCTCTTGCCGTGGTTGGTGCAGATGCAGCCGTGCGGCTCGCTTGTGTGGCATCTGCCTTACTACCTCTATCAGTATGCTGCCTATCGGCTGAGCGGTGGAGCGGCTGATCGCTACAAGGAGCGCATCATTGGCACGGTGGTGCGAGGCTGGAGCTATGAGGAGGGAGTGCTGCGAGGAGCGGCTTTTGCAGATCAGATAGACCAGATGCTCCGCCACGAGGCGGTGCGTCGGCTGGAGCAGCATCAGCGTGACGGTCACCAGACGGTCTTGCTGACCGCTTCGACAGATCTGGCGGTCTCGTCGTGGGCTATGCGTTGGGGCTTTGACCTCGTTTTGTCAACGGAGCTGGAGCTGGCGGAGGGTGTCTATACGGGACGCTTTGCCACGCCCAACTGTAAGGGAGCCGAAAAGGTGCGCCGCCTGGACTTAGCCCTCCCTGAGTGGCGATCGGTCACGACCTATGGCTATGGCGATAGTGCGAGTGATCGAGACTTTCTGGCACTATGTACGAAGCATTACTATGGGACTTTTGAATAAGCAGTTACTACGGCGGTGGCGTGTGGAGCTACTCTGCGCACTGGGCGTGTGGGCGCTACTCTCCGTCCTAGCACTCTATATTTATAGCACTGGGTTGCTGATGCCACATGGCGATGCTATCGGTGCTTACCTAGGATACGACAACTACTACCGCTTTACAACGCGGGGCGGGGCGTGGGACGTGAGCCACCCGCTGATCACGCCGCTATACCTTATTAGTAGGGTGCTACTGGTACCACTCCTGGGCGAGGGAGGCGCACTCATCGGTATACTCCTCGCCTCTGCACTCCTGATGGCTATTGCCGTGGCGGGATGCTGTGGCTACCTACGGCACGTGGTGCAGCTCGATACGGGACGCAGCCTGCTCCTCTCGGGTCTGCTCCTCTCAACCTTTACGGTGATGACGCTCTCCTTTACGGTAGAGAGCTATCCGCTCTCGATGGCGCTACTGGTTCTCTCTCTCCTCTGTCTGAGTAGTCAGTTGAAGCAGGAGAAACACCTTTCGGGCTGGCATGTCACACTCTGGAGCCTCCTGCTGGGTGGCGTGACGCTGACAAACTTTGCCAAGCCGCTCTCGCTACTCCTCCTGAGCAAAGAAGTGTCGCTTTGGCAGCGAGTGCGCAAAGTGCTGCTTCCGACACTCCTCTTGCTGGCTCTCGTTGTGGCGGTGGGGTGGTTTTACCAGCAGAGAGGGGCGAGTCAAGGAGCTGAGGAGCCGATGCTCACGGCTCAGGTCAACGATCTACTACGTTTTCAAACGAGGTCGGCCGATCTCGTACCAGACTTCTTCGGTCATCCGCTTCTGATCAGCGATCTAGAGATGCGTGAGCTGCATGGCGAGACGGTGCTACGACCTACACCCTATGCCTGCTGGGCTATGCAATTGCTCCCATGGGGGGTGGTGCTACTGCTTCTCTCGATGATCTGGGTCGGACGACGCTACCCCTTGGCCTGGGCCATACCACTCTACCTAGCGGTCGATGTGGCGGTGCATCTCATCGGTGGGTATGGGCTAGACGAAGCGGTTATCTTCGGGGGGCACTGGGTCTTCCTAGTCCCTATGGCGCTAGGCTGGCTCTACCATATGGTGCCTAAGCAAGCGTACCGATATATGGATCTAGCGTTGCTACTCCTATCTATATATATGTGTACGCACAACCTGTCGGTCATCTTACTACGTATAGGATAAATCTAATCTCTAATATCTAACCTCTAATATCTAATCTCTAACTCTATGCGGATCGTTCTCATAGGCTCTGGAGGCGTAGCTACCTCCCTAGCGGCTGCACTAGCCAGTCACGCTACCGCATCGCTCTGCGGTATCTACAGCCGTCAGCTGGCACATGCCGAGTCGCTCCGTGAGCGCTTTGCCCTCGCCTGTCCCGTCACTGATAGTCTGCAGCAACTCCCCGCTGCCGACCTTTACATCATCGCCGTCAGTGATCGTGCGATCGCAGAGGTCGCCAAGGCACTTCCTCCGCTTGACGGCTTGGTTGTACACACCTCTGCCGTGACCCCGATCGAATGCTTCAGCGGGCAGCGTGCTTATGGCGTCTGGTACCCGTTCAATAGCTTTGCCAAGGAGGTCATCGTTCCCTTCGAAGGACAAAAGATCCTTTACCAACTAGCCACTGAAGAAGGTTTGACCACCCTTCAGCAGTGGAATGACCTACTGCAGGTCGAGGCGATCCCATCGACACTCGACCAACGCCTCTGGCTACACCTCGCAGGCGTGCTGGCCTCCAACTGTACCAACCGCCTCTACACGCTCTCGCATCGTCTACTGACACAGGCCGACCTACCCACAGATCTGCTCGACGGACTGATCCTACGCACCGCCTCCAAGGCTACCACGATCGACCCTTACGTAGCACAGACGGGTCCCGCACGGCGGCACGACCTAGAGACCATCGCTCGCCACCGCACACTCCTCGAGCAGCGGCCCGACGAACTGCAAGAGGTGTCACAACTCTACAACCTATTCACCGAAGCTATCCTAGACGACTACCCACTATGAAACCTTATCGCTGGATCTTAGGCTCCCAATCGCCACGCCGCAAAGAGCTCCTCGCCACCCTCGGGCACCCCTTTGAGATACGCACCATCGAGGGACACAGCGAGGCATACCCGGAGACGATACCGCTCGAAGAGGTGCCACGCTACCTCTCCCAGCTGAAAGCGGAGCAACTACGCTCCACACTACAAGCCGACGAACTGCTCATCACGGCCGACACGGTCGTCCTCCTCGATGGAGAGATCCTTGGCAAGCCTCACGACCTAGACGACGCCCGTCGTATGCTGCGCCTCTTGAGCGGCCGCCAGCATGAGGTAGTCTCGGGCGTTGCGCTCACCACGACCGAGTGGCAGCGCTCCTTCGCTAGCCATACACGGGTCACCTTCGCACCGCTCACGGACAGCGAGATAGATCACTACGTGGCGCACTATCGTCCGCTCGACAAGGCGGGTGCCTACGGCATACAGGAGTGGATCGGCTACATCGGTGTCTCGCACATCGAGGGTTCTTTCTACAACGTCATGGGGCTCCCCGTGCAGCGTCTCTACTGCGAGCTACGAGATGCCGACCTCCTCCCGTAAGTCACTGGAGACTGTTGCAAAAGTCAACAGTCTCCACTGAGGAATTATTGCTGTCCGACAATAGAGAGGTCTTACCACTTACATGCTTACCCGTGATCAATAAATAGATGAGGAAGCACGTCATCTGGTATGTAAATGTCAAGATCATGTAGATGACGTACTTTATTAATATGGACAGACTGTATATAACGCTGCATAGGGTTGTAGGTGTTCTCTAGCGATAGCCCGTCCCTTACAGATCGAGGTTACAGCGTTTGATGAATGGAATTGTCGTGCTGACGTAGCTTG
>UQDF01000039.1 GCA_900539765.1 uncultured Porphyromonas sp.
GAAGTTTTTTTCCTACATTTGTAAGTGTGTTGCACTTGACACTGGAATGTGCGCTCAAAATAGGAGTTACTCAGTAGTACGTGGTGTCGCATTATTTAGTACCTTTGCAGTCACAAGTAGGGGTTAGTCGCCTATGGGGCGGTAGTCTCTCTCGGGATGTAGCACAGTTGGTAGCGCGCCACGTTCGGGACGTGGAGGTCGGAAGTTCGAGTCTTCTCATCCCGACTCAAGGTGATCGTCGAAGTAGTTCGGCTGTCACCTTTTTTCTTTACCCTTCTGTCACAGATTAGCGAAGGGATCCCTTGTGTACGACTGGGGGGGGCTGCATCGGATCAATAGGTTGGGAAGGTGAGCTCCTGCCCTAGGAGATCTATCTGATCCGCCCGCAACCATGCTACACTTGACACAGGAATGTGCGGGGATCTAGCAGAAAAGGCGAAGCTTGTGTCTTCAAAATAAAATGAATACATTTGCGAAAGAGACCTTTAGTTAGTGCCTCAACTAAAAGAGAATCACTTTCAACACAACATTTTTTATGCGAAACTATGTTTACCCTATCTTTCTGCTCTGTTGGCTACTCACTCTTATGAGTGTAGAGGCCCAAAGTCAGAATAAGATAACTCTACACACCACAGCTTCTATCGGCAGTAGCATCGAGCTAAAGATAGTCGCAGACAACAACGCCTATGAAGTCACTGGAGCTGAAAGCACCTCTTATGCGGGGAGCGATAGGACTAACTACAAGGTGACCAGTCAGACGATAACTATCACGGGTGATGTGAAGCGACTAGACTGCAACAACAACCCTATCGTAAGTCTTGACGCCTCTCATTGTACTACACTCACGTCGCTAAATGCGGGCAAATGTCAACTCAAGAGTGTGAGCTTAGCTACACCTTCTAAACTGAGCATGCTCTCACTAAACGACAACTCTCTTGAGTCCTTCAAGCTAGAGAGTTGCCCTGAGCTGAAAAGTCTCTATATCTACAACAACAAGCTGTCATCTCTAGTGATAACTGGAGCCTCCACAAAGCTGAGCATGCTGATGGTCTATGGGAATGCACTCAAAGGAAATGCCATGAGAGAGTTTTTAGAGTTGCTGCCCGATAGGACTAGTACTTACTCTGCAAGCCTGTATGGCATCGACACAAAGCTAGCCTCTGAGAGCAACACCATCACCAAAGAAGATGTCGCATTTGCAACAGCAAAAGGATGGGAGATCTGGGACACAAATGGAGGGAACTACATAAAGTACGAGGGATCTGACCCTGAAGATGACATTGCTACCATCACCCTAGAGACCGAGCTTCCCATAGGAGAGAAAATTGAGCTAGTTATCCTGTCGACAGATAAAGAACCAATCCAAATAGAAGGCGCTACTGGAGACTATGAATCTGGGGAGCCAGGTCAATACGTAATTGATGCTTCTACAATCACCTTCAAGGGGCGAATAGAGGAGTTCAACTGTCGCATAAACAGCAAAATTAAGTCTCTATCCTTCCTTCAAGCGAAGCATCTAAGGAGAATCACATGCCAAGAGAATCTACTGGAAACGTTAGACTTGCAGGGATGTGAGGCGCTCGAAGAACTCTTTGTAGCAAAAAACAGACTTCGTGAGATATCTCTACGCAAGGGTAATAGGCTTAAGAGTATCGCATGTGACGAGAATAAACTTCAATCTTTAGACCTTAGTGGACAAGTAAACTTAACATCAGTCATTGTAGGAGGGAACCCCTTAACTCAGATTGACCTATCTGGCTGTCGCTCTTTAAGAGAGCTAGTCGCCAGCAATTGCCAGCTCACTAGTCTAAACCTCCAAGACTGTCCTGTATTATATCGTCTGATCGTCTACTGCAATAGGATCAAGTCCGAAGGCATGGAAGAGCTTGTTGCTTCTTTGAACGAAACGCCTTTGACAGATCGCGATAAAGAGTTTTATGCTCTTGACAAGAAGAGACTTGAGGAGGTCAATTCTATTACCAAAAAGCTCGTACAGCAAGCTGTCACAAAAGGATGGAAAGTCTTTGACTACAACTACTTCAACCCTCAGCCTTACGAAGGAGACGAGGAGGATTGTGTAGAAATCAACGCCTACTCATCAGATAGCCAAAAGATCACTGTTGAAGCCACTGGAAAGAATATTTACTTTGAGGGAGCTGAGGTTATCCTACAAGAAGGTTCTCGCTACACTATACAGCCCAATAGTCTTCCCATTAGAATCTTAGGTAGTCTTAAGACGCTAAAAATAAAAGAATCTGGTCTTAAGGAAGTGTCGCTACGAGCTAGAGATCTTGAGATCCTTGATCTATCACACAATCAGCTTACTCGGGTAAATATCCAAGAGCTACCTGATATCAGGACGATGCGACTCCACAACAATGAACTTTCGGAGTTGACACTACCTAGACTAGCTCAACTTCAGACGCTCTCAATTTATGGGAACAAACTCACAGACAAGGCGATCCAAGGAATATTCTCTCAATTAAACGACAGAAAGGGGCAAGATCGAGGAGATATTTATGCCATAGATACTAAAGATTCAAATGAAAGTAACGTAGTCTCCTCCTTAACAATAAAGATAGCCACTGACAAGAACTGGTTTGTCTACGACTACAAAGCAGGTAGTAGTGAGGTATACCCAGGGAGTCAGCCTAATCTTGGCGACGGACGTATATCCTGTACAACGACCCTACCGATAGGTAGCAAGATTAGAGTTGAGCTAGCCGTAGAGGGAGCACTAGAGATCGAAGGCCTAAGTGGTGAGCTTTCCGATGCTGGAGTAGGCATCTACGAAGTTACAAGCCCCACCATAATATTCAAAGGTGATCTCAAGAAGCTCTATTTACAAGATGCAGAGATTACCTCTTTCACTCATAGTCACTGCACAATGCTTGAAGAGCTCTCTATAGTAAAGAACAAACTCACAGAGATCAATCTTAACGGGCTTCCTGCTCTACGGTATCTATCTCTCTATGGTAATGCTTTAACAAGACTAGACCTCTCTAGTGCAACTAGTCTAGAGGATGCCTATGCCTTTGGCAATAATCTCTTCGAGATTAAGCTGGGGGCTAATCAAGACCTAAAGAAGCTCTGGCTAAACGACAACAAGATTAAAACCTTTGAGGCTATAGACTTACCTGCTCTAAAGGAGTGTTCTGTTGAAAACAACAGTCTAGTATCTGCCAAAGTATCTCGTTGTCCTCAGTTGGAGCAGCTACGTCTCGCACGCAATGCAATCAAGGATCTTCGCATAGAGGATGTACCCGCACTAAGACAATGCTACCTACACTCTAACGAACTCAGCTTTGCAATAACAACAGAGCTCGCAGAGACGTTACCTACACTAGACTCAGACGGAGGACTCATCACAGTTATTAATAGTAGAGACTCCCAAGAAAAGAATCAGATAGGACAGACAGATGTCTCTACTTTAAAGAGTAAGAACTGGAGAGTCTATGACTACTCCGATGGAAATTTAGAGCCCTACATCGGTACTTCCTCTGAAAGCGTAGTAAAGACACAACTCAACATAGCTTGGGTATCAGACAGTGAGTTAATGCTCCAAGTGCCTAAGGACCTGATTGGATCTACACTGTATCTCTACAGTGTCTCAGGAGAGTGCATTCAAGTAGAGGTTCTCACCCTCCCCCAGCAGAGGCTGTCATTGCCACAAGGAGTGGACGCCCTTATGATACTCAAAGTTGGAGCGTATACTATCCCCTTGATTCGATAGTGATCTGACTTCTGACTCTTGATAGTGAGTTTCCTCGCCATAAAATAAAGATGTCATAACAGCATACGATAGCCTAATTAGGCTATCGTATTTATCTTTATCTCACAGTATAAGCCTACACAATGAAAAGACAAGAAGCCCGAAGTAGAGATGCACTTCTCGTTAGAGTTGCAGTGTCTGTGGTATCGCTTTATCTAGTACCCTTGTAGTCTCTCTCGGGATGTAGCACAGTTGGTAGCGCGCCACGTTCGGGACGTGGAGGTCGGAAGTTCGAGTCTTCTCATCCCGACTCAAGGTGATCGTCGAAGTAGTTCGGCTGTCACCTTTTTTCTTTACCCTTCTGTCACAGATTAGCGAAGAGGGAAGCTTCGTCAGGTCAGTAGGTTGGGAAGGTGAGTGGGTGGTCCAACATGAGATATCTTCATTAGCAATCTACACTAAGGGCAAAGCTACAAATATTCCCCTCACGGATCGGCTCCTTTTGTGAGACTGTTGACTTTTGCAACAGTCTCTTTTTGTGTCAGTCTTCTTTTTTGCTACCTTTGTGTAACTTCTGAATTTGGCGTCCGAGGAACGTGTTCCCCCTTCGTCAAGAAATAAACATGTCACTCATGGCTACGAAAAGACCTTTACGCTATCCCGACCCACGCAAGTCTGCGCGCTTTCTAAAGGATGTCCTACTCATCTTCGCTGGTGTAGTCGTCTACACGTTTGGCTGGACAGCCTTCATCCTCTCACAAGACATCACCTCGGGAGGACTGGCGGGACTGACCACAATCATTCAGCTGGCGACGAATATCCCAGCCAGTATACCTTACAACATCATCAATGTCGGCTTGCTACTCCTCTCGATATGGATCTTAGGGTGGCGCTTCTCGATGAAGACGATCATAGCCGTCCTGATGCTTGCCGTGACGATCCCTGTGGGTCAAGCGTTCTTTACCCCTATGGTGGGACAAGGACTAGAGGTGTACAACAATCTGCCTGTCTGGCTGACTAGTACACTCCCCAACTTCGGGCCGCTCTTGGCCCCCGATGAGCCATTTGTCGCACTAATCGTCGGTGCGGGACTCTGTGGTGTGGGACTAGGCTTGGTCTTCTCGGCCAATGGTAGTACGGGTGGCACCGACATTATCGTTGCGATCATCAATAAGTACAGCACGCTCTCTCTAGGTCGTGCTATGATCTTTATGGATGCGATCATCGTCACGACGGGTGCGCTCGTGAGCCACTTCTTCGGGCCTCAGTACAGCTGGGGTACGGCTCTAGGCAAGCTAGCCTTCTCCTTCATCGAGATCACGATCGTGGGGCAGATGCTGGACTACATTATGGAGGCCAACAAGCAGTCTGTGCAGCTACTCATCGTCAGTACCAAGTACGAGCAGCTCAGTGAGGCTATCACACATCGTCTAGGACATGGCTGCACCATACTCCATGGCGAGGGTGGCTATAGTCACCAACCGATGCACGTGGTGCTGGTAACCATCCGCAAGAACCTACGTGGAGGTCTCTTCCAAGTGATCAACTCGGTAGATCCCGATGCCTTTATCTCTGAGTCTACGGTACACGGAGTATATGGGCAGGGCTTTGACTCGCTCGAGCGGGTGACTGGACGAAAGAAGAAGTAATCTCTCCTACTCCACACTCCCCTTTTTTGAAACTATTTGATGGAATACAAACCAGACCTACTAGATAAGATAGACTGTCCTCGATGCAAAGGCGTAGGGTCACGCTGTTGCAAGCTCTCGACCTATGACTGGCTAGCTGATCTGCCTGATGGTGTACAGCAGCAGGAGATCGTCGAGGTGCAGTTCAAGAATACACGCAAGGACTACTACCGCAACGTGGATCACCTCGACCTCAAGCGAGGAGACTATGTAGTCGTCGAGGCTGACAGCGGTGGCTACGATGTCGGCATGGTGGCTCTCACGGGGACGCTCGTCTCTACGAAGATACGAGCCAACCATGACGAGCAGTATGTAGACAACGCAAAAGCGATCTACCGTAAGGCACGGCCTGCCGATATGGATCACTATCGCGCTGCCAAGCTACGCGAGCACCCGACGATGATCGAGTCGCGCGAGATCGCCACGTCTCTAGGACTAGACATGAAGATCGGCGACGTAGAGTATCAGGCTGACGGGACGCGCGCCATATTCTACTACATAGCGGATCAGCGAGTAGACTTTCGCAAGTTGATACGACTTCTAGCGGACGCCTTCCACATACGTGTGGAGATGCGTCAGATAGGTGCTAGACAGGAGGCAGGACGTATCGGAGGTATCGGACCTTGTGGACGAGCTCTCTGCTGCGCTACCTGGCTCTCACGCTTTAACTCTGTCAGCACCGCTGCAGCACGCTTTCAGAACTTAGCCCAGAACTCGCTCAAGCTCACTGGTCAGTGTGGCAAGCTCAAGTGCTGTACCAACTACGAGGTGGACGTCTACATGGAGGCAAAGAAAGCCTTCCCCTCGAGTCGCACGCACCTAGAGACTGAGAGTGGCACCTACTACTTTAATAAGTGCGACCTGCTAGCGGGCGAGATCACTTATAGCCTAGCGCCTAAGAGTCTCGAAGAGCCTGAGACCATATCCGTGGAGCGGGCTAAAGAGATTATAGAGATGAACCAGCGTGGCGAGACACCCGAGACGCTCTCTGACCAGCAGGAGGCTCCAAAGAAGCCTAAGGACATACTCTTTGACAATGCGATCAACCGCTTTGACCAGCCGAAGAAGCGTAAGCGTCGCAAGAATAACCGAAAAAGAGTTCGCAGCAACACAGACGCTCCCATAGCGCAAAGCGAAAACCCTACGAATGACCGTGCCGAGGAGCCGACCAATGCTGTCGAAGCACCTCAAGATAAAGCCAACTCGCGCGAGGAGGGCGCTACGCAGCCTAGTCGTAGGCCGAGACGTAAGCCTCAGACGGGTGGCCGGCGGCGGCGTCCACGCACGAAGCCTCAGGAGGAGTAGTTCACCACGACTAGATCAGTTGTAGCTATGAGCAGAGCCAGCAGAGGGGGCATCGTAGGAGGGCTAGTTTTGCTGGCCGTCCTGACGCTTGGCTCTTGTCGCTATGCTACTTACCAGAAGCAGATGCAGACGAAGGAGCTGCCACAAGCTGTATGGCCTGCAGAGCATCGTGTCATCTTCGAGAGCTTCGTCGAGCAGTCGCAGACGCCCCACACGCTCTACCTCTATGTACGGTATAGTAGTCGCTACACATATACGACCTTCCCGCTCACCATCGAGCTTCGCTCCGCTCTGGGGTGGAGTGCTACGACGACACTAGCACTAGCCCTCACTGAGGAGCCTGGCGTATGGGCTGGAGAGGGCTATGCACTACGCCAGCAACTATATAAGGTCAATGCCTCACTAACCCCTCCACACCCAGGGCTCTACACCATCGAACTAAGGCAAGCGACTGGACAAGCGACCTTAGCGGGCATCGAGACGATCGGCATCGCTTGGGTCGCTACCGAGCAGTAGCTTCGCACAGACAATACAAACAAAGCAGTCCCGCAGGGCGCACTACATCGCTGTAGTCTCCTTGCGGGACTGGTTCGTTTTATCAGATCAGAGACGTCTCCTAGCGAGAGACTGTTGACTTTTGCAACAGTCTCAGCGAATGAATCGTACCGTGCTAACGCCACCCTCCGTGACGAGCTGACCGATGTAGAGCCCCTGAGCTAGATCTGTCAAGGAGAGCCTAGAGGCCGCTGCCAGCGTGTAGCTGTCTAGTAGTCTACCAGTCGTATCGTACAGATAGAGCGTACCCGTAGCGGGCTCAGAGAAGTGGAGCGCATCGCCCTGCCAGAGGATTGCGAGATCGTCACGCTCGACCTGAATAGGAGCGACTCCCAGAGGCTCAGCGAGGAAGTGCTTGTCTACACGTAGATAAGCATTGCGATAGTACTGTACACCAGTCATATCTACAGCGCAAGAGACCAGGGTCTTGCCATCTGCCGAGAACTGTACGACACCCATATCCGTGATACTCTTTTGCTCCGTCTCACCATAAGGAGTATAGGAGTAAGTGAAGGCAGGGGACAGGTCTTTGCCCGAGAGCTGCTGCAAGTACTCCAGCATCGTGAGCTTCTTGCCATCAGGATAAACTACATAGGTAGTACGATCATTGGGGTCTAAGCTACCATCGGGGTAGCAGAGCCAGCCACCATCATGAGTACGTCCTAGTCCGCCGAGACCATAAGCCTCTGGGATATTGATCCGCTCGATGCTACCATCAGCGACATTTAATGCACCGGGATAGGAGATGTTTGTGTAGTCGTCACCCTCACCGACTACCTCTTGGATAGATATCATCCAGTAGCCACTCGTTGGAGCCATCATCTGCCACGCAAGATCAGGGGATACACCCTTGACTACCTTATCGTAGGCTTGTTGCCACGCATCGTGAGCCTTGTTGTACTCAGCTTCTTGCTGGGCATATAGGTCAGGCTCTTTCTCATAGTCTGCCGTCACGTAGTCGTCCCAATCGGGCTCAGGACCAGGCAGTGGCGCATCTAGATTATAGAGGAAGGAGTCACAAGGCGTAGAGCACTGATACTGTCCCTGCTCATCTAGTTGCCAGAAGAGAGGTCTGTCAGAGCCATTGCGGGTGTTTTGTCGGCCTAGGATCTTCTTGCCATCAGGCGAGCAGAAGAAAGCTTGCGTGTAGTTAGGCTTATTGCCTAGGTAGTCTTTGTCTAGCATCGGGAGCGTCTTGATCGTCCAAGAGCCATCCTCAGCACGTGTACCATAGATAGGGAGCGTCATACTCTCCTGAGCATAGGTCGGATCCATCAGATAGCCTACGAGGTGCTTGGCATCAGATGTCACATAGACGGGTCTCACGTCAGGCCACGCACTCTCTGGGGTCTTGATCTCGTGTAGCTTCTCTTGAGCCATATTGTAGACAAAAGCGCCCACCTCATCCTGAGAGACAAAGATCTCACCATCATCAGAGACAGCGTAGATCATATACTTCTCAGCGCCCGTCTCAGAGAGGAAGAGCGAGGTGGTATCACGCTCCGTATCGTAGCAAAAGGCTGTCGAGTTAGGGCTACCACCATAGATGTAACGCCCGTTAGGACTAGTACCATAGATGGAGAAGTTACACGCCTCGGCGGGTAACGCCTTCGGCTCTTGCGTGATCTTGCACCCTGTCTGCTGAGCGCTCAGCGAGTAGCTCAGAGCTAGGAGTAGGAGTAGAAGAAGAAGTAGTTTTCTTGTCATATCGTTTGAAACGTTTAAGAGTAATAGTTGTCACAAAGCTAACATTCTTTTTTGATAAAAACAATGATTCCCACGTAGGGATTTCGAAATCTCCACGTGGGAATTTTTCATTCTCCACGTAGGCGTGAAAAAAATCTTCGGAGGAATCAAATGAAACTTCGGAGGAATCGTTTCGTTCCTCCGTGGAGAATAAAAAATAGCCACGTGGAGAATTGCAATTCTCCACGTGGCTATCGTGCTAAGAGTAGTCGATCATAAGACATCCACTCTGAGTTGGTCAGACCGCTGGTCGCACGCCTCTCTGGCTATCTAGCTAGAAATCGTTATCTTTGCCACATCTTAGTGTAAAATATAGTACAATATGAAACGACTCTCTTGGACTCTCGGTATCCTACTTACACTGTCTCTCGTCGTAGCGACAGGTTGTAGTGGCGAGGACCCTATCAAAGCTAAGCGTATCGCTATCGAAAACGGCACCTACAAACCTAATCCTGATAAACCAGACCCCAATAAGCCTGACCCCAATAAGCCAGACACGATACCGACACCTGATCCTCAGCCAGACACGATACCGACACCTGATCCTGATCCCAATCCACTAGGTAAGATGAAGACTCAAGAGATCACTTTTACCTTTGACGACTGGGTACAGCCTAATGATAAGGCAGCCTTTATGCTTCCTGTAGAGAAGGCACTCCCTAAGCTCCTAGCAGGCGATCCTTATTGGGCTTGCGCGAGCAACTTAGGTGCAGCTTTCGGAGGGACGAATCAAGTTGAGGATTTTCCTGTCCACCCACTGGTTAAGGGCCGTACAGGACAAGCCCTAGAAGTGATGACCAACAAGGGGGTACCACTCTTTGGTAAGGGCATCATCGCTGGAGCTCTCTACGCTGGTACCCTAGATGCAGGGAGTATGATGGTTAAGCCTCTAGAGTCTACCATGTTTGGTCAGCCCGTCTTTGCCATACCGCTTGCTATCAAAGGATACTATCAGTGGCTCCCAGGCGAGAAATTAGTCGATGGTACTAAGGGTAATAAGGCGATTGACGGACAGGATGAGGCTACAATTGCTTGCGTCCTATACGATACGACAAGCGATGACACTCCGCTCAACGGGACCAACCTCTATACCGATCCACGTATCCTAGCTAAAGTGCAGCTACACCCCAAGCCTACCAAGGAGGGGGCGTGGACATCCTTCGAGACAAATCTAGAGATCGTCAACGAGACTGCTTACAAGCAGATAGACCTCCAGAAGGGCAAGTACCACATGGCTCTTATCTTCTCATCGAGTGCTCGTGGCGACGAATTCATCGGAGCCATCGGCAGTCGCCTGCGCATTGACGATCTAGTTGTGACACTAGGTATCCCCACCAAGAAGTAACCCGCTACAGATATGACTACACAGCAACTATACAGAGGGACTCTCGCCCTCTTGCTAGCACTCATCACGACCCCACTCCTATGGGGGCAGAGTGACAATGACAACTTAGAGTTTGGCATCAAGGCTGGACTAAACGTCGGAGCCACTACCCCACTACCTAAGCCTAAGGCAATAGATAAGATCTATACGTGGGATCCCCATATGAACATAGCCCTCAAGGGGTGGCTCTCCTACCAGCTCCCCGACACCAAGGGGTGGCACCTAGACACGGGGCTAGAGATGGAGCGCAAGGGTATGTACGCCTGCACCCACGCGACAAACCTGAGAGTCAATATGGGCGATGGCACGGATGCTGCTTGGGGATTCTTCACAGGCAATAACAGCTCGGAGTTTATCAATTACTACCTCACGCTCCCGATGCTGGTCGCCTACCATACGAGCAAAGACAAGTTTCGTGTGCAGGTGGGCTTCTACCTCTCCTACCTGATGCAACAGAGCTTTAAGGTGACTCTCGATGGTGACGGCACGCTCAATGACCTGCCACTATCTCCTGGACATCTCGTCGATTACGACTTCTCAGATCACTTTAACAAGCTAGATATGGGCGTCCGGGTAGGCTTCGACTACTTCTTTCATCAGCGTCTCGGTGTGACCGCTCAGCTCAATATGAGCTTCGAGCCTGCTCTAGATCGGAGCTTTACGATGATGCCCTTCCCGCTCTACAACATCTACGCCTTTGCGGGCTTTGCTTATCGTATCTAAGTGAGACCGACCCAGGACTCTGTTACTTCAGGTCGCGCAGAGAGCTGACGCATGATCCCTGAAGAGAGTTTTTTACTACCTTTGTAGTGCAGTGGCAGGGGGCATCTGACAGCGTTCCCTACCCTATGCATTACCACTCACTGAGACCCATCACGCTATGCACGCTAGCCTTGTCATCATACCCACCTACAACGAGCGAGAGAATGTCGCCGAGATGATTCGAGCCGTCTTGGCACTGCCCGAAGCTTTCGACTTGCTGATCCTTGATGACAATTCGCCTGACGGCACCGCTGAGATCGTGCGTACGCTACAACAGGAGACGGACTACACGGATCGTCTTCATCTCATCGTACGTCCAGGTAAGATGGGACTAGGCACCGCTTATCTCACAGGCTTCGAGTGGGCACTGGAGCATGGCTACGACTACATATTTGAGATGGATTGCGACTTTAGCCATCCGCTCTCGGCACTGCCGCACCTCCTACGCGCCGTCTCCGAGGAGGGGTACGATGTGGCGGTGGGCTCTCGCTACGTGCGGGGTGGTGGGGTCAAGGATTGGCCCCTCGGACGCATCCTCATGAGCTACCTCGCATCGGTCTACGTGCGCCTTGTCACATGGCTACCCGTTCGGGACACGACCGCTGGCTTCGTCTGCTACAGACGTGAGGTGCTGGAGACGATGAGACTAGACGAGGTGTACTTCAAGGGATATGCCTTTCAGATTGAGATGAAGTACACAGCGCACTGTCTAGGCTTCAAGATCAAGGAGGTGCCTATCACCTTTGTCAATCGTAAGCTTGGTAGCTCGAAGATGAATGGCTCGATCTTTGGAGAAGCCTTCACGGGTGTTCTCAAGCTACGCTACTGGCGACTCTTCAAGGGCTTCCCCAAGCGTCGTAATCCTGCTAAATAATATGCGACAGATCATACTCGGAGCGACCATTATCAATGAAGGTCGACAAGTCGTCGGCTCCGTATGCCTCTCCGACGAGCGTATTGAGTCTATATATATAGGTATCGACAAGGCGTCTGACCTCCCAGACGAACTGCTCCAAGGAGCGGAGATCGTGGAGGCACACGGGCTCTGGCTACTGCCTGGCTGCATCGATGATCAGGTACACTTTAGAGAGCCTGGACTAACCCACAAGGGAGACATAGCGCACGAGAGTCGTGCTGCCGTGGCGGGTGGTGTCACCTCCTATATGGACATGCCGAATGTGAAGCCCCCGACGGTTACTCTCGAGGCGCTCCTCGACAAGCGCCAGCGTGCTCAGGAGACAAGCTGGGCAAACTACGCCTTCTACTTCGGAGGAACTAATGACAATGCTTCCGAAGCGTGTGCCATAGACCCAGCCCTCATCCCAGGGTACAAGCTCTTCCTAGGAGCCTCCACGGGCAATATGCTAGTGGACAGTGAGGAGGCGCTCGACTACTTCTTCGCCCATGCGCCCAAGCTCATCGCCACGCACTGCGAGAGCGAGGAGATCATCACACGCAACAAGGAGACCTACCGCCAGCGCTACGACGGGCACCCACCCATCGAGACACACCCACTGATACGCTCTCGCGAGGCGTGCTACGAGTCTTCACGCAGTGCCATAGAGCGTGCCAAGCGTCTCGGAGCCAGACTGCACGTACTACACCTATCGACAGCAGAGGAGATGGATCTCCTTTCGGCAGCTCCGCTTTCGCCTGAGAAGCGCATCACCACTGAGGTGTGCGTCCACCACTTATGGTTTACTGATGAGGACTACAGCCGCCTAGGCAACCGCATCAAGTGGAACCCCGCCGTCAAGACGGCTCGCGATCGTGAGGCACTCCGCCAAGCACTCGTTGAGGGTCGCATCGATGTGGTCGCTACCGATCATGCGCCTCACACACTAGCCGACAAGGAGGGCGATGCCCTTACGGCAGCCTCTGGGGGACCACTCGTACAGCACAGTCTCCTGATGATGCTGGAGCTGGCTCACGAGGGGCTTTGGTCGCCTGAGCTAGTCGTTGAGAAGATGGCACACGCTCCTGCCCAGCTCTTTGGGGTCTGCGAGCGAGGCTACATCCGCACAGGCTACTACGCTGACCTAGTCCTCGTAGATCCTCATCAAGAGACCACGGTCACAACGGAAAGCCTCTACAGCAAGTGTGGTTGGTCGCCTCTGGAGGGCTACACCTTCTCGCATCGCATCGTGGCTACTTGGGTCAATGGACAGGTTGCCTACCGTGATGGACAACTGACCAGTCGCCCGTCCGTCCATGCGCTCACCTTCGCCTGAACTAGCTCCCCCGAGAGAGCAAATCGACATTTGGTCGTCAAACCCTTTCGCTACGTGAGCGATTATTATTATATTTGCAGTCGGTGATGGTCTCTAGATAGATTATCCCCGTTTGGAGGGCGCAGTCCCTTCTTCCTTTGAATAGACACACAAATCAAAAAACAATATAGCGTATGAATCTGTCACACATCGAGCATCTTGGGATAGCAGTCAAGAGCATAGAGGAGGCTCTCCCCTTCTTTGAGGGAGTCCTCGGACTAACCTGCTACAACATTGAGGAGGTCGCCGACCAGAAGGTGCGTACCGCATTCCTCAAGATAGGCGAGGTCAAGCTAGAGCTCCTAGAGCCTACAAGTGATGAGAGCCCCATAGCCAAGTTTATCGAGAAGCGTGGCGAAGGTATCCACCACCTGGCACTCTCATCAGGCGATGCAGCACCAGCTCTCGAAGAGCTCAAGAGCAAAGGCATACGCCTCATCGATGAGAAGCCTCGCAAAGGTGCCGAGGGTCTCAACATTGCCTTCGTACACCCCAAGAGTGCACACGGCATACTCCTAGAGATCTGCGACTGCAAGGATGTCGCTAAGTAATATCGTCCAATCAAACAAACGCTACATAGAATATAATGAGTGTACAACAAGAGAAGATAAAGCAGCTCCTTGCCAAGCGTGAGGAGGCTCGTCTCGGAGGAGGCGAGGCACGCATTGAGAAGCAACACGCCAAGGGCAAGTACACAGCTCGTGAGCGTATAGCTATGCTCCTCGATGAGGGTTCCTTTGAGGAGATCGACATGTTCGTCCAGCATCGCTGCACGAACTTTGGTATGGAGAAGAAAAAGTTCCTCGGCGATGGTGTCGTCGTAGGTAGTGGTACCATCGACGGACGTCTCGTCTACGTCTTCGCTCAGGACTTCACCGTCATAGGTGGCGCACTCGGCGAGATGCTCGCTGCCAAGATATGCAAGGTGATGGATCTAGCTATGACTATGGGCGCACCTTGTATCGGTCTCAACGACTCTGGTGGTGCGCGTATCCAAGAGGCGGTCAACGCACTCTGTGGCTACGGTGAGATCTTCGAGCGCAACATCCTCGCTTCAGGTGTCATCCCTCAGATCTCTGGTATCTTCGGGCCTTGCGCTGGTGGTGCTGTCTATTCGCCCGCACTGACCGACTTCAACATTATGGTGCGCAACTCCAGCTACATGTTCCTCACAGGTCCTAAGGTGGTCAAAACGGTCACTGGCGAGGACGTCACCCAGGAGGAGCTAGGCGGTGCCGACGTACACGCTTCTAAGAGTGGTGTGGCACACTTCGCTGTAGACAACGACGAGGCTGGTCTTCAGCTCATCCGTCAGTTGCTCTCCTTCCTGCCACAAAACAACATGGAGGAGCCACCCTTCGTCGCTTGCGACGATCCCGCAGACCGCTGCGAGGAGCTACTCAACGAGATTATCCCCGACTCGCCAAACCGCGCTTACGATATGTACGAGGTGATCGGAGCAATCGTAGACCATGGTGAGTTCCTCGAGGTACATCGTGACTACGCACGCAACATCATCGTTGGCTTCGCACGCTTCAACGGGCAGAGCGTCGGTATCGTAGCCAACCAGCCGAAAGTAATGGCTGGTAGTCTCGACTGCAACTCCTCTCGCAAGGCAGCACGTTTCGTACGCTTCTGCGACTCTTTCAATATTCCCATCGTCACACTCGTCGACGTACCAGGCTTCCTCCCAGGTACAGGTCAGGAGTACAATGCGGTCATCACACACGGTGCTAAGCTCCTCTACGCTTACGGCGAGGCTACCGTACCTAAGATCACGGTCGTCCTACGCAAGGCATACGGTGGTGCTTACATCGTGATGGGCTCCAAGCACCTTCGCGCAGACATCAACTACGCTTGGCCCTCTGCTGAGATTGCCGTCATGGGTCCGTCAGGAGCCGTCGAGGTAGTCTTTGCCAAGGAGGTTAAGGCGAGCGATGATCCTGCCAAGACAGCTCTGGAGAAGGAAGAGGAGTACCGTGAGGCTTTTGCCAATCCATACAATGCAGCTTCCTACGGTTACATCGATGATGTCATCGAGCCAAGGAACACCCGCTTCCGCATCATCCGCGCACTACAGCAGCTACGCACGAAGCGTCAGACGCTCCCCGCTAAGAAGCATGACAACGTACCTCTCTAACCTCTCCTACCGATGGCTACCAAAAAGATAGAAAAGGCTAAGAAGGCACCCGCTCGAAAAGCTAAGAAGGCTGCTACAGCACCCTCTCCCGAAGAGGTCGCCATAGCACTCGCCTTAGCGCAGGCGCTAGGCACCCCTCACGACGAGGAGTCCTATCAGCTTACGATACGACACAAGGAGTTTGACCCTTGGTCATTCAAGCTACAGAATATGCGTGTCACACCACAGAAGCAGTATTACATCTAAATCCTAAACGGCAGTACCTTAGCAGGCTAGCACGCTAGGCTGCTAAGCACCCATATCAAACCCCTTATGAAAGAATATAAGTATAAGATCGATGGCAAAGAGTACGCCGTCAAGATTGACAAGATCGAGGGTGACCAAGCTCAGCTAGAGGTCAACGGCACCCCATACAGCGTCGAGATCATACAGGAGAAGAAGGAGACACCCAAGGTCTCCACGCCTGCTCCTGCAGCAGCACCCGCTGCTACTGTAGCTCCTACACCCGCTGCAGCACCAGCTTCCACAGGCAAGGGCAAAGCGGTCAAGGCTCCCCTACCTGGTGTCATCATATCCGTAGACGTACAGGTTGGTCAGCAGGTTAAGCGTGGTCAGCAAGTTGCTGTGCTCGAAGCTATGAAGATGGAGAACGGCATCAACGCTGAGTGCGACGGCACCATTACCGAGATCAAAGTCAAGGCTGGAGACTCTATCCTAGAGGGTACAGACATCGTTATCATCGGATAGATAGTACAGTCTGACAACCGACTATAGTGCGAGTTGGGGTTAAGGCGTGGACGGCAAGAGAGCTCAGTAAGATCAGGTGGCATAGCTCCACGATCTCTTACTCCATCTCATATTAGTTGCCCACAGCTTATCCTCAGCTCGCTTGCATTTTTTCCTTCATCACATACTTTAGATTCACTGTTATGACAAGCTTACAGCGTCTCTTAGCAACACTCACGGCAATCCTCTGCGTGATCCTTGCTACGAGTAGTTGCGACCCCAAACAAGAGCCCAATCCCGGTCCCGACACAATAGGCACCGACACAACGGGTGTGACACCACAACCCGATCCACAGCCCTTCCAGTCCATCCTCGAGCTAGATGCCAACGGCGAGCTCACCGCCATCCCCTTCCCCTGTGTCGATTGGCTCGGAGGCGAGAAGGCTGTCCAAGCCTTTGAACAGAGCAAGGGTGCTACCCTCGATGGATCAATGGACCAAAAAGGCAAGAAGATCCTTCGCTACCAAACCAATGACCCCAAGGGACAGCAACCCTCACGCATGTACGTCATCGATCCTGCTAAGGCAACACTCGAGACCTCTTCCATACTGATAGCTACTCACTTAGTCGCCGATGGAGACGACATCAATGACAATATGGAGATCCTCCTCAGCGACGCTGGCTATCAGAAAGTGCTCGAAGCTAAGGGCATCGCTTACTCCAACGGCACCTACCTACTAGCCTTCTCTAAGGTCAGCGACAGCTCCTGGGCCATCGCCTACAAGTCCGCAGGCGATCCCGCCCAGCTCGCAGGCATCCTACAGATCAAAGACTTCCCCTATCTCAAGAAGGAGACCAAGATGAGTACTTACACCTTTGAGGAGATCGATGCTTACGAGAAGCAGCTCGGACTACGCAAGCAGACCAGCAAGACAAAGACCAGTGTCACCTATCAGGCGATCGATCCCAGCAAGGTAAACTTCTCCTACGTTCGCTACGACATAGACCCCAATGACGAAGGCAAGTCTGGTCCGGTAGTACATACCGAGCGCTTCACAATGGCTATGTACAAGCAACCCGAGCTACGCTCTTACTTCGAGCTCAATGGCTTCACCTACGAGGGCGCTTTCCAAAACTATTCAGAGAAGTTTGTCAACAAGGACCTCGCCGTTCGTCTTCGTCTTTCCGACAAGAGACCTGGAGCCATCATCACATTTGAAGACGCTCCAGACCTCTATCACAAAGAGCCAAATCCCGATCAGCCCACCTTCCAGGCACTCTACCTACCGCTGCTAGACGTCTTCGGACAGAAGATTAGCAAGGAGAGCCCCATCATCGATCGTGAGCGAGAGATCCACCCCGACTGCGACATCGAGTTCAAGCCAGCCAATCCTGATGCTGGGTATAAATACGATGCCATCAGGGTAAACATGCCTCTTTCCTTCAAGCTCGATCCCGCAGATCGCAACAAACCTCGTACGATAAGCTACAGCTACGAGTCTCTAAGTGGCTCGACTATAGAGCAAATTTCTTATGACTTCTCTCCCGAGTGGGAAGCTGCTAAGATCGATGGAGACAACGCCATCATCAAGGACTTTATGACGAAAAACGGCTTTGCCTACAAGGGCGATCAGATACTTGAAAACGAGCAAGGACAGCTTCACCTCTATCAGTATTACAATGCATCTCTAGGTATCTACTTTGAGTATGTGCGCTTTATAAAGCCCGCCTTTATGACCCTCCCCATAGGGATCTACACCAAGACTCCGACAGTAAAGCTATAAGACTATACACAGAGCCTTATATACACACAGAGCCAGCTCCCCGACGCTTATAGTCAGAGAGCTGGCTCGCTGTTTGATCAAGCCAAGCAGAGCTCCTTTTTTGCGCAAAGTCGAGACACCGAGAGTTAGTAGATGCTGCAAAGGTAATAAGAGAGTCCCCTAGAGACTACAGCGCAGTGCACCCAGCATCGGTCTATCACCTGCAAGCGCCTCAAGAAGCCCTCGTCTAGAGCGATACTAATCAGCCGTCACGACATGCCCCTCCCGCAAAGCTTAGACTAGGTGAGTATGCCCTAAAACCTTCAGTCTCTCGTTGGGACAAAGATACCATCTTTTTGCGCAAAATCGGGTCATGCGTGACCCGATCTTGTGCTTTTATTTCGTCGTTTTGGCCCGATTCGATGCTGTTGCCGACCGTTATCGTAGTGTGTGCTTTTGGAGATGTCGGGACTTTTGTCTATCTTAGAGGTCGATTTTAACGAGTATAATAGATGAAACAAATACAATTCATACAGAAGTCTCTCCTGCTCGTGGCTGCGCTACTCACGCTCAGTGTAGCCTGCACGGCTCAGAGCAAAGAGCAGCAAGAGACCCCACGAGCCGAGATACTGCACATCAATGCGAACTATATGCGCGAGCATATCTACGACTTTGAGGCGCATCCCGACACCTTCGTATACAAGGGAGACAAGCCTGCCATCATCGACTTTTACGCCGATTGGTGCCGTCCTTGTCGCCAGCTGGCACCCAAGCTACAGAAGGTGGCCGACCGTTACGCTGACCAGCTCGTCGTCTACAAAGTCAATGTGGACGAAAACCCGCAGCTGGCCGCACTCTTTGGCGTCCAGAGCATCCCGATGGTACTCTTCGTACCGCTTGACGATCTACCCTATCAGAGTCTCGGAGACCTCCCTATGGACCACATCGAGGGGCTCCTTGGCAAGATAGGCGTCAAAACCGACAACCAGTAAAAACACTTAATACACAGTAACTATAAAACCAAACAAACAGTATGTCTACAGTAAAATTTCAAGATAAGATCACTGTCACCCTCGCAGGTGAGCAACCTAAGGTAGGAACGATGGCACCCAACTTCGAGCTAGTCCGCAAGGATCTCTCCATGGCCAAGCTCTCAGACTATCGTGGCAAGCGTGTCGTCCTCAACATCTTCCCCAGCATCGATACGGGCGTCTGCGCTGCTTCGGTACGTCGCTTCAACGCTGAGGCTGCTAAGCTCGACAACACCGTCGTCCTCTGCATCTCTCAAGATCTACCCTTCGCACAGGCACGCTTCTGCGGCGCTGAGGGGCTAGACAATGTCGAGACGCTCTCTACCTTCCGCTGCTGTACGGTACCCTCTTCAGAGACTGCTTTCTGCAAGGGATACGGACTGATGATGCAGGACGGACCTCTCGCTGGGCTACAGGCTCGCTGCGTTATCGTCATCGATGCTGAGGGCAAGGTCATCTACGAGGAGCTAGTTCCCGAGATCACCCAGGAGCCTGACTACGACAAGGCTATCGCTGCGCTCAAGTAAGCGAATCCTCACACATACGGAGACGACGGCGTCACAACCTTCGAACTCCTCATACACGACAGCGGCACCACTCCTCAGACATTACACTTTATGGAGCTTAGTGCCGCTCTCTTTTTCTCTAACTACATCACCTCCTATCTTATGAAAAGATCTACCATACTATTTCTTCTCCTCACCACACTCTGTCAGTCACTTGCGGCGCAGGTTCAGGTGCCTAAGCCTAGTGATGCGGACTTTGCTACGAGCAACGTACTCGCTGTCTACGATGGCAGATTGCGCATAGCTACTATCTGCCGTGAATACATCGTCGACAGCAACCTTAAGGAGGGCTCCGTCGCTGATGTCCTTTACCTGGCTAATGCAGACGGCTCCACCAACTACGCCTTCGGGTACGACCTTAAGGAGGCAACCCATTACAGCTGGGATCTAGAGCAAAACAGCTGTGACCGTCTTTATGTAGATATGGAGTACGAGGGACTCTTTATCTCCCCGACCCTGACCGTTAGCTATGCTAAGCTTGCTAACGCTCGTACCGCCACACTTCAGCCTCTGCTCCTCATTGATCAGCGAGGTGACGAAACGACAAGCTATGGCATCGTCAAGGTTGGCGCACAGCTATGGATGCGAGAAAATCTCGCAACCCTGCACTGGCGTGACGGTTCGAAGATCACGACAGGACTGAGCAAGTCGCAGTGGTGGAGTACCGAAGAGGCTGCCGTCTGTTACTACAATAACGACCTCAATCTACTCGCTTCACATGGAGCTCTCTACAATTTCTTTGCCGTAATTGATACTCGTGGACTAGCTCCCGAGGGGTGGACTGTACCCAGTGACGATGCGTGGCACTCGATGATACAGTACGTAGACCCCAAGGGCTTTGAGCCCAACCCTGACGACCTAAGTCGCGAGTCCGAGCACGCGGGCTTACTGCTCAAGAGTACTGAGGGGTGGAGGGTCCCCCCCGTACCTGACGAGGGTGCTGTCCTCAAGCAGGGCAATAACTTGACAGGCTTCAATGCACGACCTATGGGTAGCACATCGCAGTCTAAGTATATGGACTACTCTGCTGAGGGGTACCAAGCATACTTCTGGACCTCCTCTATTTATGAGAAGAGTGCACTCTTCAGACGATTCTTTTGGGATGAAGATATTGCAAACAGATTTTTTGAGAGCAAGAACTACGGCTACTCCGTTCGTTGCGTCCAGCCTGCCACAAAAGTGGAGATCGTCCCCTCCGCTCCGCAAGTGATATCTGGCGTACAGCTGGAGAGCGGTGTCAATGCTCAGACACCCTTCATGATTCGTGCTGTCAGCAAGAGCGGTGAGATCGTAGTCACAGACGCTTCTGGGGCTAAGCACACCTTTACAGTGGACAAGAGCATCGATCAGCTCATAGGAGGTGTCGGCACACTCGTCTCCCTGCCCGCCTCAGAGTACAATGATAAGCTAACGATCTCTGGTGACCTCATCTATCTCGACCTTTCGGGACAGGAGATCACATCGTGCCGCATCGGAGAGGCGAACCTACTACAAGCTCTCATACTCAATAATAATAAGCTCACCCAGCTAGCACTCAGCAATTGTTCTAGCCTCTCTAGACTAGAGATCAGCAACAATCGCTTTACTGATCCACTACCTCTAGTGGAGAGTCTGCCGACTCGTCCTGACTTACAGGACAATGCTGGCTACATTGTCTTCCTCAACAGTGCTAAGCATGGCGACTTCCCCGAGGGCAATGTCAAGAGTGACGCCTTCATCACCGCTGCTAACAAGAAGGGATGGATCGTACTCGATGGAGAGACACCGCTCACGACACACATCTCCGAGGTCACCCCTGCTACGGATGGGCAGATCATCCCGACAGACCACGAGGGGTGCTACGAGATCGTCGGAGCAAGCCCCGCCTTGTGGCAAGTCTACACAGCAGAGGGGCTACTCGTAGCGACCAGCCGTCAGGCACACGCTGACAACGTCATCGACCTCTCTCAGCTACCTCACGGAGTCTACCTCGTACGGCTTATCGCCCACGACGGCTCGCAGCAGAGCTACCGCATCGTCCGATAGCCTGACATTGTGTTCCATAAGCACAGTTCACCAAGTAAAGTTATAGCTATCAGACGCAAGCAGTAGACAGCTCCACGACGGAGGGCTCGATCGCCAAGGAGATGCGGTCGAGCCCTCAGCTTTTTGTGCCAAACTGTAGGGGTAAGCGCAATCTCTACCGAGAAAATCGGAAATATCCACGTGAGAATAAAAGATTCTCCACGTGGACGTGAAGTAAAACTTCGGAGGAATCAAATGAAACTTCGGAGGAAATGTTTTGCGCCTACGTGAAGAATATAAATTGTCCACGTGGCGGTTTGAGATTTTCCACGTAGCTATCGCACAAAACGTGTAACAACGTGTAGGAATGCTCGGCTAGTGACGACTCCTGTAGGGACGCTCGGCTAGTGTCTAGCGAGAGGGCGTCCGTCCCCGTTAAAGCGA
>UQDF01000040.1 GCA_900539765.1 uncultured Porphyromonas sp.
CGTCCGGAGCAGGGCGAGCTCCACTCCAAATTGCATTTTGGAGTGGAAAATACGGCCCAGCTAACCGACACGTCACATTATCGCCTGCGTTGCTTCTCTCTATGGTCTGTCGAGACAATCGCTAGCTACTGAGTGACGTTGCCTGCAGCTGAGAGTACTCTCTACGTTCGGCTGTGCTACTTTTGCTTGTGCCACGGGCTAATTTGTATCATCGTTACTTGTCCTCGCTGTGATGCAAGCGTTACGTGAGGTACTGGTCGAGTAAGTATGGGTGCAGGAGGTCGCGCGCCTCGGCTGTGTATCGTTGCTGCGCGGTGCGTATGGCTAAGCTCTCGGAGCGACAGGGCTCAGGCGGTGTCGCAGAGCGGTGCCATTGCGTCAGAAGTCGTATGGCGGGCTGCCCTACCTGGTGGTGCATCTTGCAGAGACGTGTGAGGTTGTAGCGGTGCAGCACAGCCTCACGACGCAAGAGGGGCAATGCCTCGACGGGCGTGACGAGACAGATCGTTGGCTCAGGCGCCGCGAATGGCTCTAGGTAACGAAAGAGCAGGTGTGGCGCAAAGCCCTCTCCCGTGTGGCGCGCCTGACGGAGCGATGCCGTAGCGGGCTGGAGACCATCGTAGTAAGGAGGATTGGAGATGATGAGGTCGTAGGTAAGGGGTGGCAAGGCTAGCTCAGGTGCGGTGATGTCACACGACAGTGCTGTGAGCCGATTGCTATAAGGAGAGCGGGAGAAGTTGTCCTGGGCGGTTCGAACCGCTTCGTCATCGATGTCGATGGCGGTGACTATGGCATTGGGATAGGTCTGCGCGAGCATCAGCGACAGGATGCCGGTACCTGTTCCCACGTCTAGGAGTTGACTGGCCGTGTGAGCTGTCCTCGCCCACGCTCCGAGGAAGAGTGCATCGGTAGAGATACGCATAGCACAAGCCCCCTGCATGAGAACGTAGTGTCGCATGCAGAAGGGCTTGTCCATAGTGTTATTTGGCTGTTAGCTGTTAGTACTCTTGCCAGCTCTTGATCTCTAGCTCTTCTAGTGAGAGTGTGCAGAATGCCTTGATATAGGTAGCAGCAAGGCGTGCATTGGTGATCAGCGGGATGTTGAGATCGATCGCTGCACGGCGTAGCTTATAACCATTGGTCAGCTCACCCGTAGAGAGGTTTTTATTGATGTTGACCACGAGGTCTACCTCATGCTGGTGTAGCAGATCGAGTGCTTGTGGCTGCTCGGGGCTGTCGGGCCAGTGAACGAGCGTGGCGGGTACTCCATTCTCCTCTAGGAAGTGCTGCGTGCCTGCCGTAGCGTAGAGCTTGTAGCCTTTCTTGTGGAGGAGCTGCGACGCTTCGAGGAGGTCGGCCTTTTGCTTAGCGCCACCCGTCGAGAGGAGGACGCCTCGCTCTGGTATGTGATGTCCCACGGAGAGCATCGCCTTGAGGATAGCCTCCTCGGTGTCTTCCCCAATACAGCCCACCTCGCCCGTGGAAACCATATCGACACCTAGCACGGGGTCAGCCTTTTGCAAGCGAGAGAAGGAGAACTGCGAAGCCTTGATCCCCACATAGTCTAGCGAGAAGGCATCTTTCGTCGGGTGCTCATAGGGCAGTCCTAGCATAATCTTGGTTGCTAGGTCGATGAAGTTGAGCCGCAGTACCTTGCTCACGAAGGGGAAGCTACGCGAAGCGCGGAGGTTGCACTCGATCACTTTGATCTCGTTGCCTCGTGCGAGGAACTGGATGTTGAACGGACCTGAGATGTGTAGTGCCTTGGCTATCTGGCGCGAGATGCGCTTGATGCGTCGGACGGTCTCGACGTAAAGCTTCTGTGCGGGGAACTGGATGGTCGCATCGCCACTATGCACGCCGGCGAACTCGATATGCTCGCTGATTGCATAGGCGACGATCTCGCCATGGTCGGCGACGGCATCCATCTCGATCTCCTTGGCATGCTCGACAAACTGCGACACGACCACGGGGTGGTCTTGGGACACGTTGGCTGCGAGCTGCAAGAAGCGGAGTAGCTCCTCCTGATTGGAGCAGACGTTCATCGCAGCTCCTGAGAGGACGTAGCTAGGACGCACCAAGACGGGATAGCCTACACGATCTACGAAGCGGTCGATGTCCTCAATGGTGGTGAGCTCGCTCCACTCGGGCTGGTCGATGCCTAGCTCGTCTAGCATAGCGGAGAACTTATGTCGATCCTCCGCATGGTCTATATCTTCGGCTTGCGTGCCTAGGATAGTGACCCCATTGGCGGCAAGACGCAGTGCTAGGTTGTTTGGGATCTGACCACCAGTAGCTAGGATGACACCCTTGGGAGCCTCTAGGTCTATGATATCCATGACGCGCTCGAAAGTGAGCTCGTCAAAGTAGAGACGGTCTGACATATCAAAGTCTGTGCTGACGGTCTCTGGATTGTAGTTGATCATAATAGAACGCAGACCCGCCTTGCGAATGGTGTGTAGGGCATTAACCCCGCACCAGTCGAACTCGACGGAGCTCCCGATGCGATAGGCTCCCGAGCCTAACACGATGACCGACTTGCCGTCCTGCTCTGTAGCTATGTCGTGCTCCTCGCCATGATAAGTGAGGTAGAGGTAGTTGCTCTCGGCAGGTACCTCGGCAGCTAGCGTGTCGATCTGCTTGACATAAGGGAGTATGCCGAGACTCTTGCGGTGCTGACGTACTTGGTCTGCCTCTTTGTGCAGGGGCTTCTTGTACTCCTTGGTGACGGCACGAGCGATCTGAAAGTCGGTGAAGCCTTGCTCCTTAGCTTGTCGTAGTAGCTCGGCGGGGAGACTCTCTATGGAGTCGCAGGTGCCCAGTGTCTCGGAGGTCTCTAGGATGCCTTGGAGGCGATAGAGGAACCAGCGATCGATCTTTGTAAGCTCGTGGATCTGCTCCACGCTGTACCCCTGACGGAACGCTTTGCTGATTACGAAGATGCGGGTGTCCGTCGGCTCCCGCAGGGCTGTGTCGATGTCAGGGATGACGAGTTCTTTGTTTTCGCAGAAGCCGTGCATACCCTGTCCGATCATGCGGAGTCCCTTTTGGATTGCCTCCTCAAAGGTACGACCGATAGCCATCACCTCGCCGACAGACTTCATGCTACTGCCGAGCTGTCGAGAGACGCCATGGAACTTACCTAGATCCCAGCGTGGTATCTTGCAGACACAGTAGTCTAGTGCTGGCTCGAAGAAGGCTGGCGTAGAGCCTGTCACCGCATTCTGCACCTCAAAGAGTCCATAGCCCAGTCCGAGCTTAGCAGCGACGTGTGCGAGGGGATAACCAGTAGCTTTGCTGGCTAGAGCTGAGGAGCGAGAGAGACGCGCATTGACCTCGATGACACGGTAGTCCTCACTGTATGGGTCGAGGGCATACTGCACATTGCACTCGCCTACGACACCGAGGTGACGGATGATCTTGATAGCGATCGTGCGGAGCTTGTGATACTCATCATTGGTGAGGGTCTGTGAGGGAGCGATGACGATACTCTCGCCAGTGTGGATGCCGAGCGGGTCAAAGTTCTCCATATTACAGACGGTGATGCAGTTGTCGTAAGCGTCTCGCACCACCTCGTACTCGATCTCTTTCCAGCCACGCAAGCTCTTCTCAATCAGTAGCTGTGGGGAGAAGGCGAAAGCTTTCTCCGCAAGGAGTCTGAGCTCCTCATCATTATCGCAGAAGCCACTACCCAATCCTCCCAAGGCATAGGCAGCTCGTACGATGACGGGGTAGCCTAGTTGGTTGGCAGCAACGAGAGCGTCCTCCATCGTGGTGACAGCGTGGCTCTGGATGGTCTTGACCTCTATCTCGTCAAGCTTCTCGACAAAGAGCTCGCGATCTTCGGTCGCCATAATGGTCTCAACGGGTGTACCGAGTACATCGATGCCGTAACGCTCCAGGACACCCGACTGAAAGAGCTGAACACCACAGTTGAGTGCGGTTTGCCCACCGAAGGCTAGCATGATGCCATCGGGACGCTCACGCTCTATGACACGCTCTACGAAGTAAGGCGTGACGGGTAAGAAATAGACCGCATCGGCAACGCCTTCGCTGGTCTGTACCGTAGCGATATTGGGGTTGATGAGGACGGTCTTGATACCCTCCGCTTTGACAGCTTTGAGAGCTTGTGAGCCTGAATAGTCAAATTCGCCTGCCTCTCCGATCTTGAGTGCACCAGATCCGAGTAGGAGTATCTTATTGTATTGCTTACGCTGAGTCATGGTTTGGTCGAGCTTGATGGGTTATTTCGACAATTGTGGGTAGTTCAAGACGGTGTCCTGAAAGTCAGTGAAGAAGCTGAGTGCATCTAGAGGACCGCCCTTTGCCTCTGGGTGGAACTGTACCGAGCGAAATGGCAGGTCGGTGTGCATAAGCCCCTCGTTGGTGCCATCGTTGAGGTTGGTGTACCACTCTTCCCATCCCTGAGGGAGTGTTGCTGAGTTGACAGCATAGCTGTGGTTCTGGCTGGTGATGAGGCACTGGGGTGAGCCGACCAACTGGACAGCTTGATTGTGCCCGTGGTGTCCGTACTTCATCTTGTAGATCTTAGCACCAGAGGCGAGCGCCATCAGCTGATTGCCCATGCAGATGCCGTAAGTGGGGAGCTGACGCTCGAAGGCATACTGTATCTGTCTGATCGTCTCCTTGCAGCAAGTCGGCGAGCCTGGGCCATTGCTGATGAAGACTCCACGCAACCCCTCGATCTGCTCCAAAGGATAGTCCCAGGGGACGCGGTGGAGGGTGAAGCGCTCATCGACGAGCGAGCGCAGGATGTTGTCCTTGAGTCCACAGTCGATCAAAGCTATATGACAATCGCCCGATCCGTAGATGCGAGGCTCGGAGCAAGAGGCTTGAGCAACTAAGTTTTGCTCTCCGATGGCAGGCTCTATGGGAGAAGTTTCGCCCTCGATGGTTATCGTGCCGACCTGGATACCATGGTCACGCAGATGCTTGGTCAGAGCTCGTGTGTCGATGCCCGTAATCCCCACGACGCCCTGCTCTGCCATAAAGTCTCCTAAGGATTGCTCCGCATTCCAGTGTGAGTACTCTGGCGAGTAGCTATTGACTATCAGGGCACGCATGAGACAGCCGTCACTCTCGTAGTAGTTTGGGATGTCGTACTCATCTCGAGTGGCAGCGGGGACACCGTAATTGCCCACCATCGGATAAGTCATCACCAAGATCTGCCCCATATAGCTGGGGTCGGTGAGCGACTCGGTGTAACCATTCATGGCTGTATTAAAGACTACCTCCCCGGCCAACTGTCTGGTCGCACCGAAGTGCCAGCCCGTGTAGGTAGATCCGTCTTGTAGCGTGAGCGTAGCTTTGCGCTGTGTGGATGTTTGCATGATTATTGTATGAAAAGAGCGTCTATGTCTATTTGCGATTGTACTGCTGCTCGTAGTAAGCGATGAAAGCATCGTTGACGAGATGGGACCCGCCAGGCGTAGGATAGTCGCCCGTAAAGTACCAGTCGCCAGGATGATGTGGGATAGCTTCGTGTAGTGTCTCGACTGTCTGGTAGACAATGCTAACCTCAGCCTTGATACTGTCAGATTTGACCAACTCTGCAATTTTGGCAGAGATCTCTTCCTCTGTAAAGGGAGCGTAGAGGCTCTTGATCACGTTGGGTACGTACTCCGTGAGCGGACGCTCCCTGAGGGCTATCGCCTCACGGTATGCCTCGTCAAGCATACGCTGCAGGCCTCGCTCCTGAAGGAGTGCGATCATAGCTCTAAAGGCTATAAACTCATCCACGTGACGCATATCTATACCATAGTAATCGGGATAGCGAATCTGTGGAGCACTAGAGACGAAGACTATCTTGCGCGGTCCTAAGCGGTCTAGGATCGTAAGGATGCTCTGACGTATCGTGGTGCCTCGTACGATACTATCGTCGATGACCACGAGATTGTCCACGCCACGCTCGATGGAGCCGTAGGTGACGTCGTAGACGTGCGTCGCTAGGTCGTTACGTGTATTGCCCTCGGAGATGAAGGTGCGTAGCTTGATATCCTTGATGGCGACCTTCTCACTACGTATGCGCTGCGAGAGGATACCCTTCAGTTGCTCGTCAAAGTCGGGAGCCCCCAACGCCTGCTCGATCTGCTCCGCCTTGCGCTTGTTGAGCTCTAGGTTTAGTCCCTCTAGCATACCAAAGTAAGCGACCTCGGCGGTGTTTGGGATAAAGGAGAAGACCGAGTGAGTCAAGTCGCCGTCTATCTCTCTGAGAATAGCAGGTGTGAGAAGCTGTCCTAGCATCTTACGCTCCCGGTAGATGTCTCGATCACTACCACGAGAGAAGTAGATACGCTCGAAGGAGCAAGCTTTCAGTTCGCCAGGCTCCAAGATCTGCGTGATACGCGGATTAGCTTTGTTGTCTATGGTGAGCGCCTCGCCAGGGTTTAGTTCGAGGACCTTGTCGTAGGTCACATTCATCACCGTCTGGATCACAGGACGCTCGCTAGCTACGACGATGATCTCGTCATCGATGTAGTAGAATGCGGGGCGGATGCCGTTGCGATCTCTCAGGACGAAGGAATCTCCCGACCCCGTCATGCCACACATCACAAAGCCCCCGTCCCAGATAGGACTGGTACGATGTAGCACATTGGTCAGATCCAGATTGTCCTCTATGAAGTGCGTTATGTCCATCCCCTCTAGCCCCTGCTCCTCGTGAGCGATCTTGTAGAGACGCTCCACCTCACGGTCTAGACGGTGACCTACTTGGTCTAATATAATATGTGTGTCGCTAGAGGTACGAGGGTGCTGACCGATGGCGGTGATCTCATCAAAGATTCCCGACACATTGGTCAGGTTGAAGTTACCACACACGGCGAGGGACTTCGCTCTCCAGTTGCTACGGCGTACCATCGGGTGTACGAAAGTCAAGCCCGCCAAGTCTGTCGTGCTGTAACGTAGATGACCCATATAGCAATCGCCGAGGAAAGGTGTATAGCGCTCAGCTTGTGTCGCCTCCTCTGCGGTAGGAGTCTTACCATCGTGAGCTGTGGCTATGGCCTCGTGTACTGTCTTGAAGATCTCCGTAATAGCGTTACTGCCGAGAGCTCTCTCTCGATAGATATACTCGTCACCAGGAGGTGCCTGTGTCTTGACCACAGCCAGCCCAGCGCCATCTTGCCCACGATTGTGCTGCTTCTCCATCAGGAGGTAGAGCTTATTCAGCCCGTAGAGGGTCGTACCATAGCGCTTTGCGTAGTACTCTAGGGGTTTGCGTAGTCGTATGAGTGCTATCCCGCACTCGTGCTTAAGTGGTTCCATAGATCCGCCGAGGGTTATATCTCAGTTAGCGACGCTTTTTGTTTTGCTCACGCATGAGCTTCTCTTGCTCCTTCTGCATCTGCTCGAGACGCGCCATAAAGCCTTTCTTTTTCTTGGGCTTCCTTTGGTTCTCCTCGAGACGTGCCAGCACCTTCTCCTCATTGATCAGTAGTCGGCTAGCAACAAACTGCAAGATCGTGATCAGCGTAGAGATAAAGTAGTAGTAGGTCAGACCAGCTGCATTGCTATTGAAGAAGATGAAGAACATGATCGTCATGATGTAAGGCATCAGGCGCATCATCTTCATCTGCGAATTGTCCGCCCCTGCGGACATGCTCATCGTATAGCGCGAGTAAATGATATTGGTGACAGCCCATAGCAAGCAGAAGAGACTGATATGGTTACCACCCAGTAGACCCGTGATAAAGGGTATGTCCGTGCTCCACGAGATGATCGGGTCGTAGGTCGAGAGGTCCTTGACCCAGAGGAAGCTCTCCCCACGAAGGTCTATCGCCGTCGGGAAGAACATATAGAGTGCTATCAAGAAAGGCATCTGCAGCAACATCGGCAAGCAGCCACTCATCGGGCTAGCTCCCGCATTGCGGTAGAGCTCCATCGTCGCTTGACTGCGCTTCATCATCATCTGCTGATCATCACCCGCATACTTAGCATTGATCGCCTCTACTTGTGGCTTCAAGACGCGCATCTTAGCCTGCGACATATAGCTCTTGAAGGTAAGTGGCGAGAGAACCAGCTTGATGATGAGTGTCAGCAAGAGGATGATGATACCCCAGTTGGAGATAAAGCTCTGAAGCAAGTCGATCAGCGGACGAATCAAGGTGACATTGATCCATCTAAAGAGCGAGCCACCCACATAGATCATCCGCTTGAGGTCTAGCTGCTGCGCCTTGTCCACGCCAGCGTCCATCGCTTTGAGCATGTTGTAGTCTAGAGGTCCCATGAAGAGCGCAAAGTCCGCCTTGCGCCCATCACGTATGTCCATCGCAAAAGCTCCTTGATACTTGCAGTCCTTAATATACTCCGTTTCCTTAGGCTCCGTAGTGAAAGACATCTTATTTCCCTCTAGTCGGGTATCTCCAAGACCTATGAGCACGGTGCTAAAGAACTTGTCTTTCATTGCCACCCACTGGATCTTCTCGCGGACGTCTTTCTCCTGTACCATTTTAGTCTCCTTGAGCTTCTCTACATCGTCTGCTGGATACTTATAATATATAGTGGAGTACTGATTCTCAAACTTCCAGGAGCGCTCCTGCCGCGGTATGCGCAGGCTCATCTCTAGGTCTTGTATCGCATTATTACTCTGCAGTAGCGAACCCAGTCCCTGGGCCTCGATAGCCATACCGAGCATATAACCCTCGTGAGGCATCGTGTAGATGATGCGCAGATAGCTCGACGAGTCTATCGGCAACGTCATCAAGATCGTTGAATCGTTGGGCTGACTGGCTAGCCAGATTAGATCTTTCGTCTCTAAGATTTGGTTTTGGTTCGTCCGTAGGGGTAGATTTAGCATAAAGTCCCCAGGAGCGAAGAGCCGTACCTGTGTGCTGTCGTAGCTCAGATAGTCTGTCAGCTCTGCCGAGACAGGCATAGCCCCCTGTGTAGAGAAGGTGACACACAGCTTTTCGTTTTCTAGGGTGTACTCCTTAGCCGTCTGGTTCTTCAACTGACTGAAAGCGTAGAGCGAGTCAACAGGGATAGGCTTTGCTGCATCTGAAGTCGTTTGGCTCTCCTCTTCAGTGGCCACAGCTGTATTTGTTTCGACCTGAGTGGTATCAGTCGCAGAGATAGGAGTGGAGGAAGGCGTCTGCTTAGGGATTAGAAAGACTGAGTAGACGACGATGACCACGCCAATCAGAATGATACCTATGAGGTTTGATTTATTCATCTAAAGTATAGATTATATCGTGTATAAAAGAAACTGCTCGAGATGTGATGTGTGCCCCTATCGACCGCTAATTGCTGAGATAAAGGCCATAAAGATAGGACTAGGCTGCAAGACCGTACTGCTGTACTCTGGGTGGTACTGCACACCGATGTACCAAGGGTGCCCCTCTAGCTCTAGAGCCTCGACGAGACCTGTCTCAGGATTGGTACCTACGCACTTAAAGCCAGCCTCCTCAAAGGCGGTACGGTACTGACTGTTGAACTCATAGCGGTGTCTATGTCTCTCCGAGATCAGTTGCTTGCCATAAGCGGCTGCCAGCTTAGAGCCCTCCTTGAGTTCGCACTCATAGGCGCCTAGTCGCATAGAGGCTCCCAAGTCTGATATAGCTTTCTGCTCATCCATCAGATCGATGATCTTATTGGTTGCTGTCGGCTTGATCTCGGTCGTGTTGCAATCCTCTAGACCCAGTACGTTTTGGGCAAACTCAATCGCCATACACTGCATACCTAGGCAGATGCCGAGCGTCGGGATCTGATGCGTACGGGTATACTCTAGGGCGATCAACTTACCCTCTACCCCCCTCGAGCCAAAGCCTGGAGCCACCACTACCCCATCGTAACCGCTTAGGAGCTTCTCCACATTGTCCTTTGTGATGCTCTCGCTATGTATCGAGGTGAGCTTGAGCTTGCGATCATGATACACACAGCTCTGGAGCAGTGCCTCATCGATAGACTTGTAAGCATCCTGTAGCTCTACATACTTACCCACGAGAGCGATCTGTAGCTCCTTGGTAGCCGACTTCATTCGGTGGACAAAGTTGCGCCACCCCTCCAGTTTAGGCGTCTCGCCTACCTCTAGACCAGCTTGCTGGATCACCTGACGATCTAGCCCCTGCTCCTGTAGGAGTAGCGGTATCTCATAGATCGACGGCATATCGACACTCTGGAAGACACTCTCCTTAGATACATTACAGAAGAGCGCTACCTTGTCTAGCAAGTCTTCGCTCAGCTTATGCTCCGTACGAAGCACCAAGATGTCGGGCTGTATACCCTCCTCTTGTAGCTGCTTGACTGAGTGCTGCGTAGGTTTCGTCTTGTACTCTTTGGCTGCAGCGATAAAGGGAACATAAGTCAGATGGACGCAGACGCAGTGGTTCTTGAGCTCCCACTTAAGCTGACGGACGCTCTCTAGGAAGGGAAGTGACTCAATATCTCCGACCACACCACCTATCTCTGTGATGACAAAGTCGTAGTGATGCTTGAGTCCTAGACGACGTACGCTCCGCTTGATCTCGTCTGTGATGTGCGGAATCACCTGTACCGTCTTACCGAGGTAGTCTCCGTGGCGCTCTTTATTGATCACGCTCTGATAGATACGTCCCGTGGTGATGTTGTTCTCCCGGGAGGTACGAATATTGAGAAAGCGCTCATAGTGTCCCAAGTCCAGATCCGCCTCATGACCATCTTCCGTCACATAGCACTCGCCATGCTCGTAAGGGTTGAGCGTACCTGGGTCAATGTTTATATACGGATCAAACTTCTGTATCGTAACCTTGTACCCACGAGCTTGAAGCAATTTGCCAAGGCTGGCGGCTACAATGCCCTTACCAAGCGAGGAGACCACGCCTCCCGTCACAAAGATGTATCGTGTATCGGTCATAACTGTGCTATATAATATAGAGGTATCATACCCCGTTAAACTGAAGTCTGTGCAAAGGTACTAAATAGTGACCACTACGACCTCACCATTTATATAAATCTACGCACTCACTCACCTGACGATGTCATCTCCTCGTGGAGATCTGCGATATCGGTCTACGAGGGCGACAAAATCAATGACAAGAAAATATTTCTATCACGAGAATCGCCATCTCACGCTCACGAGAAAGGCATACAAGCGCCTACTTAACAGACATTTAATCCTCAAATATGGTGTACACGCTTGTCGCGATCGCGCCTCACGGAGTAGAAATTGTTGGGAAAACGCTTGTCGGTTTCAAAAATTGTCGTACCTTTGTCACCGCTAAGGAGCAGAGGAGCGTTGATCTCTTCCCCAAAGCATAGGCTAGTGAGTCTATCTGAAGGGTGTCATTCGGAGCTTCACAAAAAAAATCTTCTCAGCTATTGCAGTGTTGATATTTTTTTGTACCTTTGCAGAGCAAAACAACCGAGGTGCGGTAGTTCAGCTGGTTAGAATACCTGCCTGTCACGCAGGGGGTCACGGGTTCGAGTCCCGTCCGCACCGCTCTGATTCCTCATACGAGGTCACAACCTCCTGACAAGATGGTCAGCGAATGTGACGGAGTAAGAGGATTCTTAGTCTTAAGGAGATAGCGATCTCCTGATTGCAGCACTCTTTTTAGACTCCCCATTACTACTATGGAGAGTTTATTATATGTACACAGGTAGTCACTGCTACAAGCCCAAGTGGCGGAACTGGTAGACGCGCTAGTTTCAGGTACTAGTAAACGCAAGTTTGTGCAGGTTCGATTCCTGTCTTGGGCACCTAAGATTACTTTAGGCGTAGTGGTTGCTGTAAGAGACTATATAGTATTATTGTATGCGCAGGTGGTGGAATTGGTAGACACGCTACTTTGAGGGGGTAGTGCCAGCAATGGTGTGTGAGTTCGACTCTCATCCTGCGTACCACGAGAGAGACCTATTGGATGACCTTATGTAGATGAGGCTCCAGTAGGTCTCTCTCTTTTTGCCCTACCCTATCCTCTTTCCTCTCGGTAGAGACTGTTGCAAAAGTCAACAGTCTCACGATCTTGCTTGCAAAAGTGTCCTGACTTTGCAGAAAGGATGAAGCGCAAGGCGCTGAGGGTGAGTTCTGAAGGGAGCACACCTCCGTATGTAACCGAATCCGAATCCCGAAAGCAACACAGCGATTCGCCTTTATGCAACAGTCTCCAGTAGGTCAATTTGTCCTATCGGCTACCTAGTCTGTCTATTTCGTCTATCTAAGGTGTGGAGAGGGCTAATGCCAGCCGTATTCCTTGCCGTGGTACAGTTTTTGAGTACCTTTACACAGCGAGACCATTGCACGAGGGTGTCTAGCTGTGCTTTGCACCCGCATATATCGCCTAGTGCTGATACCCTTGCAGCGGTACGAAGCACTACATAATTCACTCTCAAGAGATAATATATACGCATGAATTTCACACCATACCAAATAAGTGACCTAGTGGTCAGAGCCTTGTCTAGAGCTTGCGCCATCGGACTTCGTTCGGGAAAGCAACTAGACATCTCTAGACCGCTCTTTATCGACTTAGCTCGCAGTAAAGACACCTACCCTGGTGCCTTCATCTTGCGTACTCTGAATGTACCGCTCACTCAACTACAATATACGCTCTTTGAGGGGCCTACGATGACTGGATACTATAAGCAGATACAGAGCATCATCGATCAGAGTCACTATGCGATGCCTAGTGCAGAGCTCGTACGGTACTATCACGATCAGGTAAAGTCTATCCTAGAGGGGGCGTGGGAGATCTTCCCCAATCATGAAGACTTTCCCGTGATTGATGCTCCTCGTATTGTCGCTTACTTACTACATGAGGGGAGACCAGACATATACCCATGGCCATATATCACCTCTCGTCCTGCTAAGGAGGATATCCTAGCTAGCTATGTACAGAACAGCCTAGAGCATAGTGCTAAAGCGACCTCTGTCGAGGTGCAGGCTATAGCTAGTGCTGAGGCAGAGGAGCAGATGCTTCAGACGATCCTCACCACCGCTATGGCGGGAATGCCTGACGCATTGACAGAGGAGATGCGCCAGGAGCTCAATGTCGCTGCATGGCAAGCTCCCTTTGAGAAGATTTTCTCAGCCATCGCAGGATCTGACGCTAGCCAGGAGAAGAAGCCCGCTAGCGACTTTGACCCTAATCCCATTGTAAAGCAGGTAGAGGTCTTCGTGTCTCAAAACGATCCCAATGGTGAGACGGACAAAAGCTCTATGCGCGCCGTGCCTCTAGAGGAGCTCCCCGAAGAGATCCAAGAGCATATCAAGGCGATCATACGTCACGAGCAGCGCAAGGTGACACAAAACTCGGGAAGCAACCCCTTCGACCTAAACGCTGATGATGACAATGATAAAGAGGAGAAGGGCTCTAACAAGTCTAGCAAGCGCTCCAAGACACCTGCGCTAGATGCCTTTGCGACCAATCTTAACCAGCTCGCTAAGGAGGGCAAGCTAGACCCGATGATCGGACGTGCTAAGGAGCTAGAGCGTATCACGCATATACTCTGTCGCCGACAGAAGAACAACCCCGTGCTGATTGGTGAGGCGGGTGTCGGTAAGACAGCCGTCGCCGAGGGCTTGGCACAGCTCTTAGCGCGCGATGAGGTGAGCTACAAGCTTCGTGGTAAGGTACTCTACAGCGTAGACTTGGCACAGATGCTAGCTGGGACACGCTACAGAGGAGACTTTGAGGAGCGGTTTAAGGCGCTACTCAAGGAGGCTGAGATGCTGGGCAATACGATCCTGCTCTTTGACGAGATCCACACGCTGATGGGCGCTGGCTCGACTGAGGGCAGTATGGATGCCTCGAATATGCTCAAACCGGCTTTGGCGCGTGGCACGATACAGGTGATCGGAGCCACCACACTGGATGAGTATCGCAAGAGCATTGAGAAGAACGGCGCCCTGGCGCGTCGCTTTCAGAAGGTGATGATCGAGCCGAACACGCCCGAGGAGACGCTGGAGATACTGCGTCAGTTGCGAGGACGGTATGAAGAGTTTCACCATGTACACTACAGCGACGAAGCTTTGGTCGCTATGGTGCGCCTGACCAATAGATATATCTACGACCGCTACTTCCCCGACAAGGCTATTGACGTCCTGGACGAGGTGGGAGCGAGTATGCACCTCAAGGGCAAGGTGGGTGAGAGCGACAAGGTCGCTTCGCTCCGACAGCAGCTGCGTACCTATCGTGCGTCTCGTGACAAGGCAGTGCGTGAGAGCAACTACGACACTGCTATGACCCTCAAGGTGCAGGAGGACTTAGTCCAGAAAGAGGTGGACGAGGAGCTGGAGAAAGCGCATGCCAAGGAGGCTGCCACCTATCTACCTGTAGATGAGGAGGCGGTCGCCAAGACGGTCTCTATGATGAGTGGCGTGCCTATCTCCAACATTAGTCAGGAGGAGCACGCTAAGCTACGCCAGATGCGCCAGACGCTCAAGGATATAGTTATCGGACAAGACGATGCGATAGACAAGGTGGTCAAAGCGATACAGCGCAACCGTCTCGGCTTGGGTAGCGACAAGCGACCCATCGGGAGCTTCCTCTTCCTCGGACCGACGGGTGTCGGTAAGACCTATCTAGCTAAAAAGCTTGCCGAGCTACTCTTTGACGATGAGGACGCACTCATACGTATTGATATGAGTGAGTATATGGAGTCGTTCAACGTATCTCGTCTCGTAGGCGCCGCCCCTGGCTACGTCGGCTACGACGAGGGCGGACAGCTCACGGAGCAGGTGAGACGCAAGCCTTACTCGGTCGTACTCTTTGACGAGCTAGAGAAGGCTCACCCAGACGTTTACAACATACTCCTGCAGATCCTCGACGATGGCTTTATCACCGCTGCCGATGGTACGCACGTGAGCTTTAAGAATACGGTCATCATACTGACGAGCAACATCGGTACGCGCCAGCTCAAGGACTTTGGCGCTGGTGTCGGCTTCCGTCAGGAGGTGCAGCTCACCCAGACGGAGCAGGAGGCTTTGCTGAGCAAGCAGCTCAAGAAGCACTTTAGCCCAGAGTTCCTCAACCGCCTTGATGAGACGATCTACTTCGCCAACCTGGAGAAAGAGGACATCCGCAAGATCGTAGACGTGGAGCTACGTCCTATTATGGCGCGTATCTCCGAGCAGGGGTACAACCTTGTGGTCACTCCCTCGGCAAAGGACAAGCTCGCCGATGTGGGCTTTGACATAGAGTACGGTGCTAGACCGCTGAGACGTGCTCTGCGTCACTGGATCGAGGACAAGCTGACGGATCTCATCCTCGATGGTGAGGCAAATGTGGGCGACACGGTACGTCTGCGTGTCTCTGAGGGCGAACTCCTTATGGAGGTGGACAAGCGTCTGCCGCAAAAGGAGGCGCAAGCAAAGAGCGATGAAGCGACCCTAGGCTTCGCCATACCCTCCTTTACCTCTTCCAGCCAGAAGGACGACTAGCGATAACCAATCAAATCAGACAAATAACTCAAGCTTATGAATAGTAATAAAGGACAAATCGGGGTTACGAGTGAAAACATATTCCCCGTCATCAAGAAGTTTCTCTATAGTGAGCATGATATATTCCTCCGCGAGATCGTATCCAACGCAGTCGATGCGACGACCAAGCTACGCGCGCTGATAGCTCGTGGCACGGAGGTGGGCAGCACTGAGGATCTCCGTGTAGAGGTCCTACTAGATAAGGAGGCGCGTACACTGACCGTACGAGACTATGGTATCGGTATGACTGCCGATGAGGTAGAGCGCTACATCAATCAGATAGCTTTCTCTGGTGCGGAGGACTTCCTGGAGAAGTACAAGGATGCTTCGGACAATATCATCGGACACTTCGGACTAGGCTTTTACTCAGCCTTTATGGTCTCCGAGCGTGTCGAGATAGACACCCTCTCCTACCAGCCAGACGCGCAGCCAGTTCACTGGAGCTGTGATGGTTCTCCCGCCTACGAGATGAGTACGGGTAGCCGTACCGAGCGTGGTACCGACATTATTATGCATCTGGACGAAGAGAGCGACGAATTCCTCGAGCAGGCACGCATTGAGGAGCTACTGACGAAGTATTGTCGCTTCCTCCCGATCCCCATCATCTTTGGTAAGAAGCAGGAGTGGAAGGACGGTAAGATGCAGGATACCGAGGAGGACAATGTGATCAACGACACCAACCCGCTCTGGCTCCGCAAGCCACAAGACCTTACGGACGAGGACTATCGTGAGTTCTACCGTAAGCTCTACCCAGGAGCTGACGAGCCACTCTTTTGGATACATCTTAATGTAGACTACCCCTTCACCTTGACAGGCGTACTCTACTTCCCCAAGGTGAGCAACAAGGTAGATCTGCAGAGCAACAAGATCAAGCTCTACTGCAATCAGGTCTTTGTGACTGACGAGGTGGAGAGCATCGTGCCTATGTACTTGACCTTGCTCCACGGTGTGATCGACTCACCAGACATACCGCTCAATGTGTCGCGCTCTTACCTACAGTCCGACAGCAATGTCAAGAAGATCAGCAGCTACATTACGAAGAAAGTGGCCGACAAGCTGGAGGAGATCATGAAGAATGACCGCCCCACCTACGAAGCTAAGTGGCCCGACCTCTCCGTCTTCATACATTATGGTATCCTCACCGATGAGAAGATGGAGGAGCGCGCCCTCAAGTCGCTACTCCTACTGGAGGATGTGGCTGGGAAGTTCTACACGCCCGAGGAGTATCGCGAGCTGGTCAAGAGCAATCAGACCGACAAGGACGACAAGCTCGTCTACCTCTATGCCACCGATCCTGAGGCGCAGTACAGCTACATCCAGGCTGCCGAAGCTAAGGGCTACAACGTACTCCACATGCACGGCATGCTCGACACTCCCCTACTTAACCATCTAGAGCAAAAGTGGGAGGGCACGCACTTCGTACGTGTAGATAGTGACACGGTCGACCAATTGATCCAGCGTGACGACACAACGACCGATGCCTCTGAGCATGAGACCGAGATTATGCGTAGTCTCTTTGCCAAGGCGCTCCCGACGGGCGAGGCCAACTATCAGGTCTTCCTACGCAATATGGGTCAGGATGCTCAGCCAGCAGTGGTCACCCGTATGGAGTGGATGCGCCGTATGAAGGAGATGTCGCAGTATCAGCCTGGAGCTTCCTTCTACAACTCACTACCCGACAGCTATTCGCTCGTACTCAATGCGGATCACCCGCTCATCAAGAGCTTGCTAGAGGGTGAGGGCAAGGAGCTAGAGCCACAGCTCGCACCCCTGCGCTCCCAGCTCGCCACGCTCCAAGAGCAAGTCACAGAGCTAGACAAGGAAGCTAAGGAGCAGACCGAGCCTACCGAAGAGCAAAAGAAAGAACTACAAGAGAAGAAGGAGGCTCTCCACAAGCAGCAAGAAGAGCTACACGGCGAGATGCAAAGTTCCTTCGACCAGTATGCCGAGAAGCAGCCTATGATACGTCACATCGTCGAGCTGGCTCTCCTCTCAGCTGGTGAACTACGAGGCGTTGCCCTACAAGAGTTCATCAAGCGCACCACCGAACTTCTATCGTCTAAGTAAATACCCCTAAGAATATCCGTTTTTATGAAGAGGAACACTTCCCTTTGCAAGCGTCTCCTACTCCTACTAGCCCTCTCAGCCACATGGCTCGTGGGGGCTGTAGCGCAGGAGACACCCCGCTGGCTACGCTATGCCGAGATCTCACCAGATGGTAATCAGATAGCCTTTTGCTACCAAGGCGACATCTACATTGTCGATGCTATCGGTGGCGAGGCGCGTCTCCTGACTGGCTCCGATGGGTACGAGTCACACCCCACCTGGAGTCCCGATGGCAAGCGTATCGCCTTCATGAGCAATCGTGATGGGCACCGCTCCATCTACACTATGTCAGCCCTTGGTGGCGATGTCAAGCGCATCACACACCACTCGGGCAATAGCCATACCGTCGAGTGCTACACACCCGACGGTCGTTTTATCATTATGTCCGAATCTCTCCAGCAGCCCGCCACCAGTGCGCTCAATCCTACGGGCATCCTCTCGCAGCTCTATATGATACCTGTCGATGGCGGCACACCTATGCTCTACAACGCTCGCCCTCTGGAGGAGGTCACCTTCAGCCATCGTGGCGACCGTTACGTAGCGCAAGACATCAAGGGCTTTGAGAATAAGTGGCGCAAGCACCACACCAGCTCCGTCACACGAGACATTTATATAGTAGACCCCAAGACAGGAGCCACCACCGCCTGCACACTAGAGCCTGGCGAAGACCTCTCACCTGTCTTCGGGCCAGATGACCAAACCATCTTCTTCATCAGCGAGCGAGGCAAGAGTAATTCGCTCAACGTATGGAAGCAGCGCATTGGCAAGCAAACCGCTCAGCAAGTGACCAGCTTCCGCAATCACCCCGTACGCTTCCTCAGCATCTCACGCTCCGGACGGCTCTGCTTCGCCTACGATGGCGACCTCTACACTATGACCGAGGGACGCTCTCCGCAGAAAGTCCAGATCACCCTGCGCACCGAGGGTCCTAAGGACAAAGTGTACCGCCGCACAGCCAGCAGTGGAGGAAGCTCCTTTACGCCCAGCAGTGACGGCAAGCAGCTAGCCTTCATCATGCGAGGTGATGTCTACGTCACCTCTGTGGAGCATGGCACGACGAAGCGCATCACCCAGAGCGCTGGCGCCGAGGAGAGTGTCACTTGGAGTCCCGACAGCAAGACGCTCGTCTACGACTCGCGCCGTGACGGCAAGCATATCCTCTACAAGGCGACCATCGCCTCAGACAAGGAGCTAGACTTCGCCTCTGCTACCATTATCAAGGAGGAGCCGCTCATGCCCGAGTGCAAGATGGAGCAAGCCCTACCCCAGTACTCTCCCAATGGCAAGCAGATCGCCTTCGTTGGAGACCGCAAGCGCATCTATACCTATAATGTAGAGAGCAAGAAGCTCACGCAGGTCACCAGTGGCAAGGATCAGCCCGAGATGCACGGCTACATCAGCTTCGAGTGGAGTCCTGACAGCCGCTGGATAGCCTTTAGCTACACGCCCAATGTCCATGCGCCCTTTGGTGATGTAGGCTTGGTAAGAGCTACTGGTGGCGAGGTGATCAACTTGACCAATACGGGTTACTTCAGCGACCTCACGGGCTGGGTTATGGAGGGCAATGCCATCCTCTTCACCTCTGACCGTCATGGTATGCGCAATCACGCTTCGTGGGGCTCCATGAGCGACGCTTACCTCGTCTTCCTCAACCGCAAGGCGTACGAGAAGTTTAGCATGACCCCCGAAGAGCGCGATCTCTACGATCGTGCTGGACTAGACACGCTGCAGTATGGACCCGATCCCGTCCCTGCCGAGGATAGTGCTAAGAAGAAGGACGAGACCAAGCCTATCATCGTTGAGATCCAGGGCATCGAAGACCGCATCGTACGGCTCACGCCCAATTCGAGCGACCTCGCAGACGCTTATGTCGATGCCGACGGAAAGAACCTCTACTACCTCTCAGCCTTTGAGGGGGGGTACAACCTCTGGCACACAGACCTACGAAAGGGCAATACCGCGATGCTACGTCAGCTAGACCTTTCTGGCAGTGCTTACTTTGCTCCAACTCCTAAGGGGGATAAGATCTTCGTCGTATCCTCGGGCCGAGTACAGTGCTTTACGCCTGCCTCGAAGAAGTTCGAGCCAGTCAACTACCGTGCGCGTGTAGAGCTGGATAGCTACGCAGAGCGTGAGGCAATGTACGACTTTATGGTTCGTGAGGAGGGGTTACGCTTCTACCGCGCAGATATGCACGGCGTAGACTGGAAGGGTCTGACCGACCACTACCGCCAGTTCTTGCCCCATGTTGCGACAAACGAGGACTTCTCCGAGATGCTCAGCGAAATCCTCGGCGAACTCAACGTATCGCACACTGGCTCAGGCTACAGACAGGGTTCTAGCGAGCCAGCTACGGGACGCCTAGGTCTACTCTACAACTGGTACTCCCTACCCCTCGAGGGGATCATCGTCGATGAAATCGTTACCGGCGGACCCTTTGACACTTACCTGACCAAGCTACAGCCTGGCGACCGCATCGTCGCAATCGATGGCACACGCATCGACCACCACACCGATTGGCGTGACCTCCTCGCAGGCACTACTGGCACGCTCACGGCTGTCACCTTCTATAGTAATAAGGAGCAAAAGGAAATCACCGAGGCCGTTCGTCCTATCTCATCTGGCAAGCTCTCGGGACTGCTCTACAAGCGCTGGGTCAAGGCTCGCGAAGCTGAGGTACAGCGTCTCTCGAATGGTCGTCTCGGCTATGTACACATCCCGAGCATGGGCGACGACGAGTTCCGCACCGTCTACAGCGAAGTGATGGGCAAGTACTACCAATGCGATGGTATCGTCATCGACATCCGCTACAACGGAGGTGGTCGTCTGCACGAAGACCTCGAGACCTTCTTCGGTGGCAAGGCTTATCTGCAGCAAGAGGTGCGTGGACAGGACTACTGCACGATGCCTAGCAAGCGATGGACCAAGCCCTCAGTCATGCTCGTCTGCGAGGCCGACTACTCCAATGCACACGGCTCTCCATGGGTCTACCAAACCCTCGGCATGGGCAAGGTCGTCGGCATGCCAGTACCAGGCACTATGACCTCGGTCAACTGGGTCACCATGCAGAACCCGCTGCTCTTCTTCGGCATTCCCGCCGTAGGTTACCGCACCGAGCAGGGAGACTTCCTCGAGAATAAGCAGCTCGAACCCGATGTGGTCGTACCGCTCGACTACAACCGCGTCCTCGAGGGACACGATAGTCAGCTAGAAGCAGCCGTACGCGTACTCCTTGAGGAGGTCAAGGCTCATCCGCAGCCTACCTTCCCCAAGCGATAAGCAGCTAGCATACATAGTGAGGAGCATCACGCCTCCCCACTAAATTCCCAAAGAGAGGAGATGTCGTCATCGGCGTCTCCTCTCTTTTTGTCTTCTCGTCTGCCTCTTTCCTTGATTCTATTGCTGTCCGATAAAAGCTGAGACTTCGTATATTCAATTAGTAAATGCAACTCATACCTACAAAAAATGGATCGCACCCTA
>UQDF01000041.1 GCA_900539765.1 uncultured Porphyromonas sp.
TAGACTACGCTCAGGTGAGGACAGGCGGACACATAGGTCCGCCCCTACGGTGGGAGTCCCCACCCCGACGAGCGGTTCACCCGACGAGCAGTCGACCGAACTTCCGAAACGAGCAAAAACTTCGCTTTTTACTTGCATATGAACTTAGAAAGCGAAGGGTTACTCGTGTCGCTTTGACACAACGGACACAGTTGACGAGTCACGAAAAGTAGGGACGTATGGTCGTGCGTCCGTCCCCGTTAAAACCCTGGTGCGGTAATGGGTTGATGCAATAGACGACGTCTTGCTGGTTCGATAACGGACGTTCGACAGAGCGTCCCTACAACGGGTTACTCGTCTCGGTTTGATACAGCATTATTCGTGTCGGTTTTATAGGGGCGGACGCTCGACGGAGCGTCCCTCCAAAAGATCCCCTATGATACGAAAATAGAGCGACAAGTGCCGCTCTATCAATCATTTATCTACTTGGAGCGGAAGACGGGGCTCAAACCCGCGACCCTCAGCTTGGAAGGCTGATGCTCTATCAACTGAGCTACTTCCGCATACTATGCGACTTTACCTATTTATGGCTTGTAGACATTAGTCGCTTGAAGACGTAGACCTCATCGTGGGCAGTGATGGATTCGAACCACCGTAGGCTTGCGCCAGCTGAGTTACAGTCAGCCCCATTTGGCCACTCTGGTAACTGCCCTCTAGGTCGTCCAGATTGCTCTGTCAGCGCCTTCGTGAGTGCAAAGGTACAAAAAACTTTTGTCTTTGCAACTATCTAGTGATTTAAAGACATAGAAAATGCAATGAGACGTAGCGCTGATAGAAAATCGCATAGAGAGCTTCACCTCCCTTGAGGGCTACGTCTCATCGCATTGTTTTGCTCTATCTTATTGTCTCTTAGAGAGATGTGCGTTGACGAGGTAGATACCCTTCTCGCCAGCCATACGTAGCTGATCGATGATGCCGAGTACGGTATTCTCCTCCTCGACCTGCTCATCGATGTAACGCTTGAAGAATGAGCTAGTAGCGTAGTCGCTCGTCTCTAGAGCCTCCTTGTATATGTTGTGTATCAGCTCTGTAACGTGACACTCATGCTTGTAGGCTGCCTCAAAGAGCTCGATAGGAGTCCCAAAGTGCTGAGGCATCTCAGCTATGCCTGTGATATGTGGCTGTCCCGAGCGTGTCTGTAGGTAGTGTGCTATCTCTAGAGCATGCTCTATCTCCTCGTGGTACTGCTGGAGGAACCAGTGAGCGAATCCATTGTAACCCTCTTCTTCCATCTGGAAAGACATAGCGAGGTAAAGGTATGCTGCGTGAAACTCTTCGTTGACTTGAGCGTTGACCATAGCGGTCATCTTTTCGTTGATCTTCATATTGCTTTGATTTAAGTTTTACCAGACGGACACCTATCGTCCGCCACTGCAAATATAGCAAATATTTTTCAGTTCATAGTTACAATCTGAGCCTTTTTTGAAGCCGATCTAATGGCATTGAAAAAGTGAACTATTGCTCATCTGGATTATAGTTACTACCTTTGTACTCTGTAATTGAGAACGGGAGTTTTCTCTTTAGGAGAGATGCCAGAGTGACCGAATGGGCCGGACTCGAAATCCGGAAAGCGGCTTGTCCGCTTCGGGGGTTTGAATCCCTCTCTCTCCGCTAGCAAAGACTCTGAAGTGACTCCACCGAAGGAGTCTGCAAAGAATCCGTCAGAATGAGGCTATTCATTGTAAAGCTTCAGTTTTGCAGTGACTCCTAGAGACAAGTGATAGCGAATTATTGGCAATATGCTGAGGCATTGCCGATAGTTCGCTTTTGCTTTATTGCTGTCTGGTAAAAGCTTTTTGAGGGGGGCAAAAATAGGGAGTTCAATCGCTTCAACCGCTTCAATTCTACGGTTGCCCCCCCTTGATATGCCCTTTCAGCCTTTTATCGGACAGCAATAGGTTAGAATCCTGTACAGATGGAAGTACAGCACTAATATACAAATAGGCTGTCTGGAAGCACTGGTAGTCCTAAGTCTTGTCTGAGACTGTCAGATAGTGCCTGATCTCTCTTTTGAGGATAGGGCTGTTGTAGCCACTGTCGAAACCCCGAAAAGTATAATGTGCGTTTCTCTTTCATCACATAATACTTATCAAGCAGGGTGGCTACAAATTCGGCAGGTAGTCTACCAGCTTCCACCTCTCGCTTCAAGAGGTCATAAGTATGTGGCTCTATCAGCCTTTGAGGATTATGTAGTAACACTGCGGGCAGGGCTTCTAATAGGTATCTGAAAGAGTCGTTGTACTTTCCTAAGTCTTTGATGTACCCATAATGCTCGATGACCCAAATTGCTTTTGAGAAGCAGAGGCTATCCGTGTGAAGATTAAAAGCCCGACTGTTTGCGAAGAAAAGACTGGAATTGTCTCTAATGCCTTGATCTAGTGCTCTAATCTCAGCTAGTGTTATCGCAATACTATCCAACCGTGTGATCTCCGAGTCAATCTTTCTCTGAGGATTTGAATTGGTCGCAATAGGAGCACACGCTGTCAAGAGACAAGCGACGATTGTAAGTGCAAGTTTAATACGCCTCATTATGGTCTATGATTTCCGTTAGTTGACTTATTCCTGTTCGCTTGCGAAGGTAGCCATTTATTTCGACACAATAGCGTCCTATTTATCATCATTGGAAATAATGCGTGAGGCGTCAGACCGCTTCGCTTGGATCTTCTGATTGAGCGATGACTTGCCGAAGTAGTAGGCGATGGATAGCGAGACACCCATATCCTCGCCCCACGACTTCGTCCACCGATCGAAGTCTGGTGTGTGACTCTCTGATAAGCCCCACGAGTGGATGCCGTGTCCGAGGCTTTGCCTCCAAGATTTGTACGCCCATAAAGTCAGCATCACACGGGATCCAATGCCTTTGCTCATCATGATGTTGCATTGCATCATCCCATCCTGTGTGGTGTAGAGATAGTGGTAAGGAGATGAGTAGCTGAAGTTGATATCAGCTGTCCAGTCGTAGCGGTCTGAAAGCGTGAAGGCATTGTTGAAGGAGCCGTCCACCATCCAGGTTCGGTAGTTGTGCCCATACTGAGGAAGCCCTTCTATGGTCACCTCATTACGAGTGTATCGTCCCGACACATTAGCATTGGCATACCACCACGAGGTGATGTTACCTCCATATCCCATAGAAAGGCTCAGCGACCGACCGACGCCGTAGTTGTAGCTCTTAGTCGCAATTACCCGATCAGGAGTCAGTATAGCAAAGCTACCGATGTTGTCTCGCGTCTCTCCGTAATAAGCTTGTGCATAAAAGTTGCGGTAGCGAGCCGTCAAGGAGTGAAACATAGAGCGAGCTGGTCTCAACTCTGGATTGCCCTGCGTGTAGGCATTCATTGCGGTCCACTTGACAAAGGGCGAGTACGATGCAAAGGAGGAGTAGTTATTACTCATGGAGAAGCCATACGAGAGACTCAATGCACCTTGTCTCCAAGACACACTGGCATAGGGGAGCAGGTACCATCGCCCGGAATAGTGTTGCCTCGCACCATCATCATAAGCCCCCGACGTACTATGATATTGTCCATACAGCCCACCATACAGCGAGATATTATACGGAAGCTGATAGTATGCCAAGAGATAAGGGAGATGCAGCATCTCGCTGTAATGCAATGTGCGGTCTGCTGGACGAAAGCTGCCTGGGATCACACGGATGTCGTAGGTCTCACTGTAGCGAGCTTGGCTCAGCGAACTATTATTGCCTAAATAGAGGTATAGTTTCTCAGAGAGCGGGATCGATAGTTGCGTCTTAGAGGAGTAGCCACTCGTTGCCATCGGGAGGTTGGACTGGTAGTCCAAGTAGGATGGAAGACTCGGCAGGTCACTCCTATTATAGCGTTGGCTCATCGTCTGGCGGTAGTCACTCCATAGACCGCTAACTTCTGCCGTCAAGTACATACCACGGGGGAGCTTGCCTTGGTAGTAGATGATACTCCCTAGGTAACTATCCACATAGTCTCTGTTGATCTGTCCCGTGAAGGTCGAGTCTATGCCGACGGTGCTATAACGGTCGGTTATAGTAGTACGCGGCTTGCCTCCATAGCGATAGAGATCTATTGAGGCTCCCACCGTATGTCCCTCTGCAATTTTGTATTCTCCCGTCAAATTGAGGTCATATTGACGACGACGGGTGTCTCGGAGCTGCTCCGAGGTATTGATCACGCCCGACTGCAAGTAGTGAGTCTCTCCCTCAGACCGCTCATAGTCTCTCAAGTTACGAGCCCCAGCGTAGAGCTGCACTTGCCATCTGGGTGCCTGATAGACGAGTGTCGTGCTAAGCGTCTCCTTCCACCTTTTAGTGCGGATCAGCTCTCCACGCACACTCCCTTGGAACCCCACATTGTCGTCCTCGATGACAAGGTCGATGACTGCTGTACGTTCACCGACGCCATACTCTGGAGAGGGCTGATAAAGTACTTTCATCGATTTGATCTGGCTTGCTGACAGCGTCTTTAGATAGCTCATTAAGGCCGACATGGACATGAGAGAGCGACGACCATTGATAAAGAACACAACATCGTCCGTACCCGCCACGGAATAGCTGTCCAATCCCTTCTTTGAGATCATCGGCACATAGGCAAGAAGATCTACGGCAGTACGATTGCTGATCAAGTCTTGATTAAGGATACGACACTCTATGCCACCTACGACTGGCTTAGTACGCACTTGATGCGCTAAGACGACCACCTCTCCGAGTGCAGTGTCATCATCCTCCATAATCACCTCTCGGTAAGCTGCTAGTGTAGCATCGTATGGGATAGTGACTTGCTTAGCTCCAATGAGTGAATAGGTGACGCTGAATGCCTTATCGGGTAGTTTCATCGCATACTTCCCTAAACTATCCGTCACAGCCATCGTAAGCAATGTGGAGTCTTGGTTACTATATAGCAACACATGCACATTCTCCAGCGGAGTACGCTCCTTTGAGACGACTCGACCTGTTACTTCCTGTGCCGTTGTGGCTTGTAAAGACAAGCCGAGGCAACACAGTATCATAACTATGGTGGAAGTTACTTTTGTAGTCTTCATATCTTGTCAGCTAATACAGAGCGTGGTTCCTTTTGTTTTGATGCAAAGGTTGCAATAAAGTCCGAAATGACAAAACTTTCTCTCAATTTTCTTGTTCATCTCTTCCTGTCCTTATCGGTTTTTTCCATTTTGAGGTGCTAGAAGTCAACACAGAGACGTGATAGACAAGGATCTCTTAGGCTTCGACACGATCTTTCCTTAGAAGGAGTAGATCCCTACGTGGGAAATCTCAAATCGCCACGTGGACATTTAAAATTCTCCACGTGGAGACGGAATAAAACTTCGGAGGAAACGAATGAAACTTCGGAGGAAATGTTTCGCCTCCACGTGGAGAATAAAAATTAGCCACGTGGGGGATTGGAATTTCCCACGTGACTATCTGTCCTCTTCCTGAAAAAGTACACAGTTGGGAAGGTGTTACTGAGATGGTACACGGGTTATTTTTGTTAGTTGGATCTATCATTGCAAACGTAAAGTTGGCAATGTCTCTGTTTTTTATATCTTTGCAGAATACAATTGACTAACAAAAACTACTTGCTTATGAATTACTCGCTACTCGGTCGGTCACGAATGCTGACCATGACACTATGCTTACTGCTCTGTGGCGTGGTGCAGATCTATGCACGCCCACTACGAGAGCAAGAGGCTAGGCTGCTCGCAGAGCAGTTTTTCCAAAAGAACACGCAGATGCAGCAACTGCGCTCTGCTGAGCTAACCCTTGTGTCGGCACCCGCATGCACAGCCGATGGGTATGCACCACAATCCGCTGGTGAGCCTGCTCGCTACTACTATGTATATAATAGAGGTGAGAATCGTGGCTTCGTGATCGTCTCTGGCGATGACCGCCTAGCTCCTTATATAGGCTATGCTACGACGGGATCCTTTTCCGTCGAGGCGATGCCAGACAATCTCGCTGCCTTCCTAGAGGCTTGTCAGCAGCGTATCGATGAGCTCATTGGTCAGGTAACCTGGCAGACACGCTTGGCGCCGACACTACCAAAGGCTGGAGAGCCCGTAGAGGTGGCTCCACTACTAGGCGATATCGAGTGGGATCAGTCTGCTCCGTGGAACTCAAAGACCCCAGAATATGGTGATGGCAAGCATATGCCCGTGGGTTGCGTCGCTACCGCCTATGCTCAGGTGATGCGCTACTATCAGTGGCCTGTCAAGGGTGAGGGTAAGGTAGAGTACAAAGAGCCATACAAGTCTCGAAGACATAAGGTGAACTTTGGTACGACGACCTACGACTGGGCTAATATGCCAGCCTCTTATGAGGATCCTACTAAGGCAACGGCTGCGGAGACGGAGGCACTAGGCTTGCTTTGCTATCATGCGGGCGTCGCTATCGAGACGGACTATGATCCAGTCGCTAGTGGTAGCTTTGCGCCGCTGATCGTACGTGCTCTGCGCAACAACTTCCGCTATAACAAGCAGGTGACCTTCAAGAGACGTGTCAACTATACCCAGCCTGAGTGGGACAAGATCATACGCACGGAGCTCGCTGCACAGCGTCCTGTCGTATATAGTGGTACTGGCTCGGGTGGTGGTCACGCTTTCGTATGCGATGGCTACAACGACGAGGGACTCTATCACATCAACTGGGGCTGGAGCGGTCTCGCTAATGGATACTTCAACCTTAACTTCCTACAGCCCGACGACCTAGGTATCGGTGGTGGCTTTGGTGGTGGCTTTAGTATGGAGCAGGGCATCGTCATAGGCATCACGCCTGATCGTGATGGTAGCTCTGTAGATACCGAGCTGCCATTCGTCACTACCCGCAAGTTTACCACGCACCTCACGGGTGGCTCAATAATCAGAATCCTAGATGCCAACTACTCTGTCTGGCTCAGCGATGTGCCTACTCAAGAGGATGGCAAGGCTGACTATGAGTACTTCGGCTTCACGACCTTTGGCGCTGCCAAGCTCGGTACGACCGATACGGTCTATATGGACGAGTACAAGAAGTCTAAGTACTTAGTCGGTCTCTATGACCTTGTAGCAGAGTTCCAAGCTGACCTAGATGTGACTAAGTACCTCTCGGAGGGTACGTGGGACATCTTCATAGTTTATGAGGTGACGCTACCTGATGGTACGAAGGAGTGGAGACCTTGTGCTATGGACGTTCGCGAGGGCTTTAATGAGAATGGCAAGGGTCGTCACACCTTTACCATTGAGAAGGAGGGTCTAGGCTGGAAGGTCAAGGAGGATCTTACGCACCCCTTTGCTCAGGTTGAGATGGTAGAGGGTAGTGCTAGCTCTACCTTCAAGGCCTATGAGAAGAGTACGGTCTCACTCAAGCTCAAGAACACGGGTCGTGGGGAGTTCTTCAGACCACTCTACCTCGAGATCAAGTCCGAGGACGGTGAGTGGCGTGCTTACTCTGATATCCTACCCGCCATACAGGTCGGAGAGACGCAAGAGGTGACCTTCAATGCTGAGCGCTGCCCCTACGCAGAGGGTACGGTCTCGCTCCGTGTCTCCTACCAAACAGAGGATATGGGTAAGATGCAGTACTTCGAGCTGCCTGATGTGACCATCGAGGCGTCTGATGCTATCAGAACGGCTTTCGTCATCGAGCCTGTCTCTAAGACTGAGCCTATGGAGGTAGACCTGGGTACGGGTGAGTTCTCACAGATCCGTGTTAAGAACGTCGGTACCATAGCTCCTGATCATGAGGTGAAGTGCCGCTACATACTTACGTATGGTATCGAGCAGGTGTGGACCGACTTGGAGACGATCTCTATCTCACCACAAGGGGAGCAGATCCTCACACCAAAGCTACCCGAGCTAGTGAAGAGACTAGGTGTCGTAGGTGGTAATAAGCTCCAGCTGACGATGAGCTTCTTCGAGATGGGTGATGACAGAAAGCATCGTATGCCGATCTTAGAGGATCCTATCATAGAGGTGACCTGCAAGAAGGGGACTTCAACACAGAAGGATTATCCTGTCACGAAGCAGGTAGAGGGCGAAGGTGAACTGATCATCAAGGGCTACGAAGACCTTACGGCTGTACCTGATGGTACTAAGCTAACTGTCGAGGCTAAGCCAGCTGCTGGTTACGAGCTGACCACGCTCGAGGCTAATGGTAAGGATATCTTGGCTACAAAGAGCTTTACAGTAACTGCCGCTACTACGGTAAAGGCTGTCTTCACGAAGGAGAGAGTATTTACGGTCAAGCTAACGAGCAACGAGCATGGATCGATCACTCTCAAAGAGTCTGTCGATGTCAATGCAGTACCTTACGGCACGAAGCTAACGATAGAGGCTCGTGGCAACAATGACAAGTGCGAGCTCAAGTCACTTACTGCAAATGGTAAGGACATCATGGCTACCAAGAGCTTTACTGTGATCGCTAATACGGAGGTCAAGGCTGAGTTTGTAGACCATACGAGCGTCGAGAGCGCTGTCGCAGATCAGCTACGTCTCTATCCTAACCCAGCACGTGACTACGTACTCCTCGAGGGGATCCCAACGGGAGCTATAGTAGCGATCTACACGCTAGAGGGCGAGCTGATGTATCAGGTAGAAAGTGCCAGCAATACGCTACGCATCGACCTCACACAGCTACAGGAGGGTGCCTACATACTACGAGTAGGTGGCGAGACGCATCGTCTCATCGTCCGTCGCTAGCTGTCTACTATTATTATAAGGTAGTAGTAACTAACCTTACAGCTTAACAGAAGAGGAGACTCTGTAGCACCCGCTACAGAGTCTCCTCCTATATTATATACAACCTAGACTCCACAACTCTCACGCGTGTTGTGTCAAAGCTATACGAGTAACCCGCTGTAGGGACGCTCGATCTGAGCGTCCGTTGTGTCAAAGCGTTGTATCAAAGTTTACAGCATTTGTGGTTTTAACGGGGACGGACGCCCTCCCACTAGATACTATCCGTGCGTCCCTACAGCGGGTTACACGTCAAGTGCGTCCGTTGTATCAAAGCGATATAAGCGTCCCTACACTATTTATGCAAAACTACCTTGTAATGGGACTTCCGAAACAGAGGGCAGTTGCTGTCGGTCTTGCTATGTCACTGTTTTTTCGTAACTTGCCGTTGCCTTTGAAAACTTACGTTTGCCCTCCAATCTTGAGCAATTCGTACAAGTTTGAAAATCACGAAGATATAGTTTAGATAGTACTAAGCAATAACACTATATGATCAAAAAACTACTAATTACGGCAGGGCTAATTGTAGCAACGAGTGGACTCTCGCTACAAGCATCAGCCCAAACAGTCAATCTCTCCAGTCATGGTGATGGGGGAGTAAAAGAACTCTCCTACAGCTCTCGCTGCGAGCTCAAGACTGGTCATCAACTAAAGTCTCAAGATGTCAAGGCGACAGATACCCGTCCGATCTATGCGACTCAGGAAGGCTTCTTCGTTCGCTTTGTCAAGGAAGAGGATAAGACCATCGAGATCGCACCAGCACAGAGTGCGGAGGATCGTCTTAAAGAGGGTATTTACTACAAGAATGTGGTCATCCCTGAGACCCTCAATGTCAAGAAGGGTAACGATGTAGTTCCCTGCACAGTCGTAGCTTTGGGGCAGGCCGCTTTTGCATTCAATGAGGTCTATACGGTGCAGTATCCTGCGACCTGCAAGGAGCTTAAGGATAGAGTCTTCCGTCTCGCTACGCTCAAGGAGGGTGTCATTCCTGATCAGATTGAGAAGATCGGTGACAATGTCTTCCAAGATTGTAAGGCCATTACCAAAATAGAGATCGGTAAGGGGCTTAAGAGTATGGGTGAAACGCCCTTTAAGAACTGCCAAAACCTCAAGACCATTACGGTCGCTCCCGAAAATACAATCCTAGCTGTACAAGACGACATACTATATAGTAAGGATATGACGAAGGTCTATCTCTGTCCTTCTGAGCTTAGAACGGCTAAGGTGGTGCTACCTAATACGGTGAAGGAAATAGAGGACTATGCCTTCCTAAGCTGTATCTATATTAAGGAGCTAGTCCTTAACGAGGGCTTGGAGCGGATAGGCGATGAAGCCCTTTTTAACTGCTCATGGCTCACAGAGCTGACGATACCTGCTTCCGTACAGGAGATCGGCTATAGGGCACTCACACTGCTCCAAGAGTGTGAGAAGATCCAGGTCGCAGAGGGCAATAAGACCTTTGAGGCTAAGTCCGACGGCGTCAATGAGGGTAAGCTACTGATCAATAAGACCAAGAACTCGCTTGTTACCTGCCTCTACAAGGGGACTAAAGATGTTACCGTGCCAGAGGGGATCAAGATTATTGAACCATATGCCTTCCTATCTTGTCGCTGGACCGCTGCCGTTAAGCTCCCCTCATCTGTCGACAGTATAGGACAGACCGCTTTTTCAGATATGAGAATCTCTGAGATCGAGATCCCCGAGAAGGTTCGGGTGATCCCTAAGTACAGCATCAGTGACTGCAAGAAGCTCTCGAAGATCACTCTTGGTAAGAGCGTCACACTAGTCGAGGATCAAGCATTCTCAGGCAACGACTTGCTGGAGACAAAGGGTGGTACGCTACAGATACTTGCTGTCACACCTCCAGCCGTGGGCAAGGACGGTGATGGTAAAGTCTACGACATGGGCAAAGACTTCTACAAGAAGGTCCTCCTAGAGGTGCCTGCAGAGGCTAGAGGAGCCTACGAGAGTGATAGAAACTGGAAGAAATTCCGCAAGATCTATCCAGTAGGCAATGAACTCGTCCAGACAGCATCGCCACTACAGATCAGCGTAGCAGGAGGTCTCCTCTCTATCGTAGCTCCTGAGGTCGCTCCTATAGCAATATACACGCTCGATGGTCAGGTCGTCTATACGACCACTGCCTTAGAGACGCATATAGCACTTCCTTCAGGTCTCTACCTAGTAACCTACGGGTCAGAAACCATAAAGGTACTCGTCGACTAAACGCATAGCACTCTAGAGTCGCTCCTCACTTAGAGCATCTCTAGAGTGCTACTACTATTGGACACTAATCAACCAACTATTTATTATAAGGATATGAAGTCAAAACTACTCCTTCTCCTCACGTTAGTAAGCGTGTTGGGGTTAACCGCATTCCGAGCCTCCGCTCAGGAACCCACCATTGGTAAGATTACTATTGGTACCGAACTCAATGTCGGTGACAGAATGAACCTCATGTTCACTGGTCCCGATGGCACGAGCAAAGATATCATAGTCGAGGGTGCCAAGCCTGTTATGGTGGAGGGTAAGATCGCCTATGAGATCACACAAAAGCCAGTGTCTATCTCAGGAGACCTTTACTCTTTTGAGTGCACTATGTCTCGCGTTACGACGCTTGAGTTTGATAACTGTATTCACCTAGCTAGCCTGATCTGTGGTACTAATGCGCTCAAGCAGCTAGACCTGACAGGACTACCTGCGCTAGAGAGTCTAGACTGTGCTACAGCTGAGATCAACACGATCATACTCGGTGGTAATGATAAGCTGACGTCAATCAAGGCTGATGCCAATAAGCTCAAGAGCATCAACCTTGCTGGGGCGCCTAACCTAGAGACTGTCTCTCTGACGACAAACTCACTGACGGAGATCGATCTAGATGGTGTCTCTTGTACAGCGCTAGGTCTCTCTGGCAATGCCCTTACTTCTCTAGACCTCTCTAAGACCTCAAATCTTGAGTGGCTTAGCGTATCTTCTAACCCACTCACATCGATCAACCTAACTGGCTGTACTTCTCTAGTTAATTTTAGTGCTAAGACGACTAAGCTCAACGAGATAAATCTCACTGGTCTAACAGCTCTCGAGACACTAGACCTACACGCTGGTAGCCTGACTAAGATTACATTCGGAGAGAATAGTGAGCTTTATGACATAGATCTGAGTAACAACAAGCTCTCTTCGATAGACCTCAGTGGCTGTCCTAAGGTAGAGTATCTCAGTCTAAACAACAACGAGTTCACAGAGATGGCTCTCAAGGGACTAGAGGAGCTCTCCAGCATCAACTTGAGATATAATAAGCTTACAAACTTCTCCATAGAGAATTGTCCTAGTCTCAGCTCAGTTGTCGTCAGTGACAACCTCCTCACATCGGCAGACCTAACGGGTGGTAAGGAAAATCTAAGTGATGTATACGTTGGTGGTAACCAACTCACCACTCTTGATATGTCAGGCTTTGCTAATCTATCTACGCTCAGCGCTGAGAATAACCAGCTCACCTCTGTCAATCTAGAGGGATGTAGCAGTCTATACAGCCTAAATCTCGGAGGTAACAACTTCACGGCTCTTACGCTTCCTGAGCTACCTTCTCTTGGAGAGGTTTACGTGGAGAATAACAACCTCCAGGGAGACGCTATGATGGCTCTTATGAAGTCTCTACCTAAGAAGGAAGTCCTCACAGGTTCATTCTCTGGTAGCATCTATGCAGTCGAGACACGTAGTGACAAGGAGCAGAACATCTGCCTCAAGGAGCACGTAGCGGCTGCTCACGAGCTAGGCTGGGGCGTTTATGACAAGCGTACCTGGAGCAACTATGATGGAGCTGCGATCTGCAAGATTACGACCAAGACTGTAGGTGAGGGTGGCTCTATTATGATCAATGGTAAGACACAGCTCGACGAGGTTTACTCTGACACTAAGATTGTGATCACAGACAAGCACGAGAGTGGATACGCTCTAAACACTCTTAAGAAGGTTTCCAAGGGTGACACGATAGACATCTTCAAGGATCGCTACTTCTATGCTACGGATGCAGATGTAGAGGTGGTTGCTACCTTTACAGATGACGTCTGCAAGGTGGTCCTAAAGAAGCTTGGTCAGGGTACCCTCAAGCTCAAGGGTGACGGTCTCGACACGAGAGGTCTACCTCGTGGCATGGAGATCGAGCTAGTTGCTGAGACCAGCGAGACTTCAGACTGGGAGCTGTCAGACCTTAGAGCAACTAATCTCAAGACTGGTAAGAAAACCAACATCCTTAGCTCAAAGAGCTTTACGTTGACAGACGATATGGAGATCTTTGCCGAGTTCCAAAATGAAAACGGTGAGGAGCCTGGAGATACTGTCACATGGGATGGCGAGCAGTGGCTCGGTGTCATCATGCCAACCGTACCAAGCTCTGAGGAGGCTCAGCTCTATCCTAACCCCGCTACAGACTTCGTCACCATCGCTGGTGCACAGCCTGCTACGACGGTCAATATCTACACGCTCTCAGGCTCACTCGTTCGTAGCTACGCTACCAGCCGTGAGGGTTATGCAGAGCTGTCAGTAGCTGATCTACCCGAGGGTACTTACATTGTCCTCATCGGCAATGATCCTCGCAAGCTGATCATACGTCATTGATGACAGAGACGACTCTATAATGTAAGGTACAGTGTGGACGCGCAGTAATGTTGTAGCTCCACACTGTATCTTATGTTTGGGTCGTGACTAGACTCTATAGTTATATCTAATCAAACAAAGCACAGTTTACACCGCTTTATGAATCATTCATTTATATCCAAACTACTAGCTGTGGGCATCGTAGCCCTCTCTTGGGTTGGAGGGCTCGTAGCACAGCAGTCCTTTGGAGGCGTACCAGCTGGCTTCACAGCCTCTACGACAGAGCTACGCTCGGCTGGAGCTACGCCTGTCATCCGTGTCCTCCCCGAGTTCAACGTCCAGGACTTCAAGACAGCACACCAGTGGAACAAGGGGCAGGTACAGTTCAAGCGCCTTACCATCGGTCGTGTCTTAGAGACCTCTATCGACTTCTCTCGTCAGGCTCAGGCTATCGAGCTAGAGTCTGGTAAGGTGATCTACCGCCTGCGCGTCTCCTCGCCAGGAGCTCAGGCTATGACGCTCCTCTATGACGACTTCTTTATCCCCAACGATGGTGGCCGTCTCTACATCTATACGCCTGATCGGTCTGCTCTCCTCGGTGCTTACACCCATGAGACCCACCCCAAGCATGGTGGCTTCGCCAATGAGCCGCTGAATGGTGATGAGGTCATTATGGAGTATGAGCCAGGACGTACGGGAGCCATGCCTACGCTACTCGTCTCTGGTGTCGGATACATCTACGATGCTAGAGTAGACAACGGAACCAACAAGCTCCGTATGCTTTATCCTGGCGAGGATGAGAGTGGAGATCCGATCCCTCAGATCGGTATCAACTGTCCTGAGGGAGCTGAGTGGCAAGCTGAGAAGACTGGTGTCTGCCAGCTCATTATGTATGATGAGGAGGGCATAGGACTCTGCTCGGGCAACTTGATGAACAATACCAATCTAGACTTCAAGCCTCTTATTCTCTCTGCTGCACACTGTATCTCTCTGAGCACAGAGCAAGAGGTAGGGCAGGAGTATCTAGACAAGTGGACCTTTGTCTTCCACTATGAGAAGCCTACCTGTAGCAATGGTTCTATAGCGCTCAATCGTGGCAAGTCTGTCGTAGGCTGTCAGGTACGTACGTTCCTTCCCTTCCTGGGTATGAGTGATGGTCTGCTCCTCGAGGCACATACACAGGTGCCTGAGAACTATCGCGTCTACTACAATGGTTGGGATCGCTGGTCTGTACTGCCCAAGACTCCAGCTGTAGGCATACATCACCCGATGGGAGATGCTAAGAAGATCTCTATCGCAGATGGCCCTATCACAATAGGTCAGTGGGATACAGGCGATGGCGAAGCTGGAGCTGAGAAGGCTCACTTTGTATTTCAGTATACAAAGGGCGCTACCGAGGGTGGCTCCTCTGGCTCTTCACTCTTTAGTGCCGAGCACCTAGTCGTTGGTACGCTCACGGGTGGTCGTACAGAGGGGGATGACTTCTACGGACGTCTCAAGTTCCACTGGGATCACTTTAAGAAGAATGATACGATCGACTGTATGGACATCTACCTTGATCCTAAGGAAGGTGGTACAGCTCGTCGTCTAGAGGGTACGTGGCGCAACGGTCTAAAGCCTCTACAGCCTGTGTCCGACTTCAAGATACAGGTGACCAATACGGAGGCTCATCTCTCTTGGGCAGCTATCGACAAGAACACGATCCCTGCTGAATGGAAGGTCTTCTACCGCATCTATCGCAATGGAGCCTTTGTCACAGAGATTACAGACAATAAGTATACCGAGTCACGTGAGGTAGCTCTAGGAGACAAGGCTCGTGAGGGTTCTGTCGTCTATGGTGTACAGGTACGCTACGACTATGGTGGCAAGACGCTACCCGATGATGGACATAATGAGGGTGCTGCCTATACCTCAGGCGAGTCTGATCTCATCGAGCAGGGCGCTTTCTGGGGCAATGCCGTACACACGATGCCTGCTACCGCCAAGGCTAGTAGCAATGGTGTCCTCGTCACTTGGCACGATCCCGCTAACCTACAGGAGGTCTCACTCTTTGGTTATCCCGATCCTGACAAGATGGAGTTTATCCCTTACAAGCACCCTAAGGCTGAGCTCAAAGGTCGCTACACTACGCCAAACCGCTACAACCTGACGGTACGTATCGCTAGTGATCGCTTTGTCGGTGAGCCTTCTCCTACGCTCTATGCTGTACGTCTCGTACCTGACTCGCTGATCAATGTCCCTGATACTAAGGATGCTCAGCGCTACACGATCATCGTGCGCAATGGTACTGAGCGTAATGACAAGGTGGGTGGCATCGCTGGTATCACGTATGAGCAGATGTTCAACGTGCCACAAGACTGGAAGCCCGGTGAGTGGGTTACGGTAGTCCTAGACAAGCCCTTTAGGATCAATCCTATGAATGATCTCTTCATCGGCTATGGTATCACCAACAATGACAACGCTGCAGGTGTCGTCTGTGTCAAGAATACCAACGACGCTTTACGTCCTTACGTAGATGCCTTCCTACTCTCTGGTCAACGGGCTATACCATACCCCGAGAGCAAGTACAAGGGCTCCACAGTACCTGAGGAGTATCACGCTATGCGCTTCGTCTTCGCTCCCTCTGAGAACGTAGAGAAGCACAGCGACTTCACCTGCTTTGCCAAGGGTAAGGTCCCCGTACCATTCCCCAAGGTCAAGAGCTATAAGCTCCTCAAGAATGGTAAGGTCATTGCTGAGGGTATCACCGCCAATGAGTATCAAGATGCTACGGGCAATACGACTGACAGCTACACCGTAGAGATCGTTTACGAAGATGGTGGCGCTTATGCACCTGTAGGAGTCAGTGAGGTAGAGCGTAGTCTCGAGCCAGTCGCTTATCCTACGCAGCTCGACGCTACGGCACAGCTATACGTAGAGAACAGTGCTGAGGTGCTGACGCTCCGCGTGCTAACCGTCGATGGTACTAACGTGATGCAGATCGATCAGCCAGGACGCGTTGTAGATCTCTCTACACTACCTGCAGGTCGCTACGTTGTCGTAATGCAGACAGCAGCAGGTACCTTCACACAGTACATCACCAAGTAAAGTCACTTCACGAGACCTTAGCATCGTAAGAGATATGGTCTCATCAAGGGGCTAGTGCACCCAAACAGACTAGGCGCGCACAGCTCATCATCTATAGATAGGAGCGTGGTAAGGAGAGAGATCCTTATCACGCTCCTGCGTTATATAGCAATACGAGTAGCGATGCAATGGTTGTATCAAAGCGAGACGATTGTGTCAAAGGTTACAGCATCGTGATTTTAACGGGGGATGGACGCCCTCTCGTTAGAGCGTTCCGTGCGTTCCTACGGCAGGTTACTCGTCTCATCGGGCTAGCCGATGTACGATCTTCACGTAGCGATTTCGTATCTTTGTGGCATCTATCAATTTATATGCGCGATGCCTAAGAGACTTACCTCCACCCTTTATCGGTCAGCAGTGCTGTTGCTGATGCTTTTCTTCTTTAGCCAGTGCGGTTCACGTAAGGCTACACCACGGCGACCACATATCGAGCTACCCGAGTGCAGCATCAGTGATGTCGCTTACTCGGTACCTCAGCTACCTGGAGCAGAGATGCGTGCTGTATGGCTCACCACGATCTTTGGTCTAGACTGGCCGAAGGTCTCTGCAGATACTTATCCAGGTATGGTGCGGCAGCAGGAGTCGCTCGACAAGATGCTAGATGCCTTTGTGCAGGCAGGGATCAATACGGTCTTCCTACAGGTACGTCTGCGTGGTGATCTGCTCTATCCGAGCAGTCTCGAGTCACTCTCTCCTACGGTCAGCAAGACTGGTGCGCTGCCCAGTGGCTACGACCCCCTCCAGTACGCTATCGATGCGTGTCATAGTCGTGGTATGAGCGTACATGCCTGGATGGTAGTCTATCCACTAGGTACTAATGATCATGTGCGCTCGCTGGCTAAGCAGGGTAAGGGCTTCTACGCAGCGCATCCTGAGATGTGTATCCGACAGGGCAATGCTTGGTTTATGGATCCCGCACAGCCTGCTGTACGTACGCATATGGCTCAGCTGGTACGAGATCTAGTCACCCGCTACGATGTCGATGGCGTACACCTAGACTATATCCGCTATCCCGATGGGCCGAACAAGTTTGACGACCTCAAGAGCTACCAGCGTATGAACCCCCAGCGACTCCCACGTATGGAGTGGCGTGAGGCTAATGTGACAGCTATGATCGACACGCTGCACCGCACGCTGCAAGAGGTAGCACCCGAGGTGGCACTCTCTACAGCATGCATCGGCAAGTATGAGCAGTTGCCGAAGCCTGCCCCTGGAGGTTACTTCTGCAAGAATGACGTCTCGCAAGATCCGCTCGTATGGTTTCAGCGAGGCATCGTCGACTTCATCGTGCCGATGATTTATTACAAGGATGGGCACTTCAACTACTACATAGCGGACTGGGCTAAGCGCATCGCACCCCACGGACCCATCATAGCTGGACTAGGTGTCTATCGGCTTTATGACAATTCGAGGTGGAAGCTACAAGACGTCTATAATCAGCTCGACACGGTGGCGCATTATGGTCTCCCAGGGGTGAGTTACTACCGAGCTGAGCAGTTCTTGCAGATGTACGATCAGCTACCAGCAGAGCGTCAGGATCAGCTCCTCTTGCCGACACGTCGTCCCGCCTTCGGGGCCGAGCCTCGCATCCCCTTTGGTCTGGCAAAGGTTGAGGAGATCATAGATCAAGGTGAGAGACTGACTATCTCGTGGGGCTATGACCTCCAGGAGCCGACGGGACACACTTTCAATCTCTACTATCGTCTCTACGGATCGCATCTAGACTGTCCACTCGTACTACTAGGACAAAGCCTCGCAGGACGCTCGGCGACCATCTCGCGAGACTTCCTACCCGAGGATGTCTTGGTCGAATTCTTTATCGAGCCGACCGCCTTCAGCGGACATACAGGCCAGCTCTCTGCGGGTGCACTCTACTACAACTCCCATGAGTTGAAGAAGTAGTATGTGGGGACTCTACCTGCATATCCCGTTTTGTCCTACACGGTGCATCTATTGCGACTTCTACTCGCAGAGCGACTTGTCGCTACAGAGCGCCTTCGTAGAGGCTCTCTGCCGTGAACTAACGATCTACCACGACCGTGAGCAATGGGCTACAGCTCCTCGTACCATCTATCTGGGCGGAGGTACACCTAGTAGCCTCCCGCTACCGCTCCTAGAGCGACTGATGCAGCATATCCGCTCGCTCTGGACACTCGATAAGGCGATCGAGATAACCATCGAGGCAAACCCCGAGGATGTATCGCCCGAGTGGGCTAGGGGAGTGGCGCAGCTAGGCTTCAACCGCATCAGCCTAGGCGTGCAGAGCTGGAGCGATGAGACGCTGCGCTTCTTACATCGTCGACACTCAGCTGCACAAGCCGAGCTGGCGATCAGCTATATACGAGATGCGGGCATTAGCAATGTGAGCATCGATCTGATCTTCGCATTACCTAAGGGTTATGAGCAGCATTGGAGTGAGAGCTTGGCATATGCGTTGACACTCCCCGTGACTCACCTCTCTGCCTATGGCTTGACTTACGAGCGTGGCACACGGCTGGATCGTATGCGGGAGCGCGGAGTGGTGACCCCCTCGAGCGAAGAGACCTATGTGGCACAGTACTATGCGCTGGTCGCAGCCTGTCGGGAGGCAGGCTTTACGCATTACGAATTGTCCAACTGGGCGCTCCCTGGCTTTGCCTCTCAGCACAACAGCGCTTACTGGGACGGTACGCCCTACCTAGGTCTAGGGCCTAGCGCACATAGCTATATGGCGGGGCATCGCTGGTGGCACCTCGCCGACATACACCTATACATAGAGCGACTGCAGCAGGACACACTCCCGATTGCTGATGAGGAGTGGCTCTCACCGACCGAGCTATACGAGGAGTGCGTTATGCTGGGACTGCGTACTTGTCGTGGCATAGACCTACGCCAGCCCGTGCTGCGAGAAGCCCCGCTTATGGAGCGTGCCACCCCGTGGATCGAGCAGGGACTCCTCACGTACACTGCCGATGATCATCTGCGACTCACCCACGAAGGCCTTATCTGGTGTGACCGCATCTGTGCGGCACTCTGCTAGCGCACTTTCGCTCTGGTTCTGAGGTGTCGTGTGGCTAAAGTGGGGGAGTAGGGGAGCCGTGTGAGAGACTCTTTTTACCTAGGTTAAGGTATTGACAGGCGCAGAGATAGCGTCTACCTTTGCAGATAGAAATACCAACATAATGTTTCAAAGCAAATGAAGAATACCGGACTATACTTCGGCTCCTCTACGGGCCATGTCGAGGGCATCGCAGATCGAGTTGCCCAGCTACTAGGAATTGATGCAGCTGACGTGCACAACGTAGCAGATGCTACGCCAGAGTCTGCTCTAGCGTATGACCTCCTCATCCTCGGCTCCTCCACTTGGGGCTACGGCGACCTGCAGGACGACTGGGAGGGGTTCCTCCCCAAGCTTGCTAAGCTAGATCTCTCGGGCAAGCAGTTTGCCCTCTTCGGCTGTGGTGACTCAAGTAGCTATCCAGACACATTCTGTGATGCTATGGCAGAGATTGCAGAGCAAGTCACAGCTGCTGGCGCCACCCTCATCGGGCAGATCCCCGCAGAGGGTTACAGCTACGAAGCTACACGCTGTGAGGTGGACGGTCAGCTCGTCGGCTGCTGTCTGGACGAAGACAACGAGAGCGACGAGACGGACGATCGTCTCGATACGTGGGTACAAGCTATCCAAAAGGCATAACGCGTATCTGCGAGGCTTACTTCATAAACCTTTTTTCTGTTAGTTAAGTGTGTATGTCGACCGAGTGGGTGATGCTGAGTGATAAGGTTTACGAGTTTCAGAAAGGGATACGTCCTTTATTTCTCTGTACCGTAAGCAGAGAGGTAGCACCTCTCCTGATGAGACGCTTGGAGCGTGCTGGCATAGCTTACCATCTAGAGGAGATCTCTAGTGTGTCACCGCGTGTCAATCTTTTCTTTGGTAAGGAGCTATGTATCGCCATTATCTCTGAGATGGTGAGAGGACGATCCTTGACCACGCTCTCTCCTGAGGAAGACTTTATCCTCGGCACCCTACTCGGCTACGACACTTGTCAGCAGTGTGAACGCTATCAGCGACGTAAGCAAAGTGCTAGACGGGTGGTCGCCAGCTAACACGACTAGGTGTCACATAGTTAGATCGTTGGGTGGCTACTCGTCTCGTTGTTGTGCAATAAGACGAGTGCAGGTGACGGAGGAAGCGACCG
>UQDF01000042.1 GCA_900539765.1 uncultured Porphyromonas sp.
TATCAAAAGCTCGACGAAACCAATTCAGTTGCATTTGATAGTTGAATCTACGGTGAGCTTAAGTGGTATATTTGTGGTAAATTTGTGGGCAAGAATGAACTTTCGTACACTTATCCGTGAACTATATCCTCTGTCCTCACTGTACAAACAAGATCTCTGAAGAGACGATCCTCGCCAATGCTGACTGCCGTGGCAAGGTCGCTATGCTCTGCCCAGCCTGCTCCGAGAGCTTACGCTTTCGCCTTAGAGGCGCGACGCTAGAGCATCTCAACGCACGCTATGCCGACCTCTCGCCCGAGGGGGAACCCGTGCGAGCTTACTTGCAGTTGATCGCCAACGACTTTGCCTACGCTGCTTTGCTACCGCTCTACGAGGGGTGCAACACGATAGGTAGCTACAACGGGCGTGGCACCTCGGTCACCACACCGATACATAGTAGTGACCCCAGCTTGGGGCGCAACCATTGCCAGATCACGATAGAGCCTGATGGTCAGGCGATCATACAGGACTTAGATAGTATGACGGGTACCTTCGTTGCAGGCGTTGAGTACCTGCCAGACACCTTCTGCGAGCTGCACTCGGGCGATGTGATCACGCTCGGTGCTACCTCGCTGATCTATGTGACGCGGAGCGATTACGAAGCGACAAATCCTTAACTAGCATATTCCTCCTTACCTTATGAAGACGACTAATAATCTGACTCCAGCTTTACGCCAAGAGATCATTTCGCTCATCCACCAAGAGGTGGTACCTGCCACGGGCTGTACTGAGCCAGTAGCCGTATCGCTCTGCACTGCCTACGCTAGTGCTAGGCTGGGCAACGTTACACCAGAGAGCGTATCGGTATTGCTAAGCCCCAACGTACTCAAAAATGCCCTCGGGGTGGGAATACCAGGAACGGGCATGATCGGACTACCGATAGCTATTGCTCTCGGCATCGTCATCGCACAGCCTGACAAGGGGCTGACGCTCCTAGACAGCTTTACGCCTGAGCAACTAGCTGAGGCTAAGCGGCTGGTCGAGGCTAAGATAATCACCATTGGCACGAAGCCTGAGCCTGTCGACAAGCTCTACGCTGAGGTGACGATCCAGACGACCAGTGGCGAGACCGCTACAGCGATCATCAGTGGCAAGCATGACCATCTGACTTACCTTGCCAAGGGTGACCAGATCCTAGAGGATCATCCGATAGGACAGCAGGAGGAGCAAGAGAGCGATGATGAGGAGCTGGCGCTCAACTTCTCACTCGTCTATGACTTCGCTACGACGGCTCCACTAGAGGAGATCGAGTTCATCTTAGCTGATGCTGAGGTCAATGCTGAGGCTAGTAGACTCTCGATGAAGTCTAACTACGGCCACGCTGTGGGGCGTATGGTGCAGAGTGACTTGGGGCGTAAGTATCTAGGAGACTCAGCCTTGACGCAGATCATCTCAGCAACGAGTGCCGCCTGTGATGCACGTATGGACGGGGCGCCTGTGACGGTGATGAGCAATTCGGGCAGTGGCAACCAAGGGATCACGGCAACGATGCCGGTGCTGACCTTTGCCAAGGAGCAAAAGAAAGGGCACGAAGAGACTGTCCGTGCCCTAATGCTGAGTAATCTGATGGTGATCTATATCAAGCAGAAGCTGGGTCGCCTCTCGGCGCTCTGCGGTTGTGTCGTCGCCTCGACGGGTGCTGCCTGTGGCTTGACTTACCTGCTCGGTGGTAATAAGCAGCAGGTGAGCTATGCGGTGAAGAATATGGTGGGCAACATCACGGGTCTCCTCTGCGATGGTGCTAAGCCGAGCTGCAGTCTGAAGGTGTCGAGCGGTGTGAGCACGGCTATGTTCTCAGCTTTGCTGGCGATGGAGCAGAAGGTGGTCACCGGTAGCGAAGGCATCGTGGACGATGATGTAGATCAGACGATAGACAACCTGACCAGCATAGGTCGTGTGGGTATGAATGAGACGGACCGTCTCGTGCTCGACATCATGACCTCCAAAAAGCACTAGTCCCCCGCGAAAGGGAGCATTGCATTAAAGCGATACGTCATCCTGTAGGGACACACGATCTGTGCGTCCGTCCCCGTTAAAACCATAAAGTTGTAACCATTGACACAACGGACGCCCTCCGACTCGACACGAGCCGAGCGTCCCTACATTATCGTTACACGTCCCGAAGGATTACATGCGTCGCTTTCGTCTGAAGTAGGAGACCATCAGTTCACGGCACTCCTCCTCGCAGACGCCTCCCACGATGACGCTCTTGGGGTGGGGGAGCGTGTTACTATAACGCATATAGCCACCCTTGGGATCGGCAGCTCCATAGACGATACGTCCTATTTGTGTCCAGCGCAAGGCTCCCATACACATAGGACACGGCTCGATGGTCACGTAGAGCGTGCACTGCGGTAGGTACTTACCTCCGATGGCAGCCGTCGCCTGCGTGATAGCGAGCATCTCGGCATGAGCTGTCGGGTCGTTGAGCAGCTCGACTTGATTATGACTCTTTGCTAAGATGCGTGTGCCGACGGCTATGACTGCCCCGATGGGTACTTCGTCAGCTTCGTAAGCTACGAGAGCTTGCTGGAGTGCTAGTCGCATCATCCGCTCGTCTAGGAGTGGCTCTATGGGAGACTGCGGGATCATACTTAGCCAAAGATAGAGTCTAGCGTGGAGAATAGCTCGGCACCACGCAGTGAGCGTGCGACGATCGTCCCGTCAGGTGCTATCAGCATGATCTCGGGAATGCTATAGATGCCGTAAGCGATAGAGGTCTGGGATGATGGATCGTAGAGTTGCGTCCATGGTAGCTGGTACTCCTCAAGGAGTAGATCTTGATTGTACCCCTCGTCCCATAGGAAGATACCGATCATGTTTAGTCCTCGCTCATGGTAGATATCGTATGCTTTGATTAGGTTAGGCATCTCCTCAAGGCAAGGCTTGCACCATCCTGACCAGCAGTGCAGGAGCGTGTAGCAGCCTGGGACCAGATGATCTGAGAGATGGGTCGTATCCTCTTGGAGGGTCTCTAGAGTTAGGTCTACGATTGGAGTGCCAGGAGCAGTATGATAATAATTGTCGTAGATGAGTAGATAGAGGGCTATCTCTCTATTGTTTAGCACGATAGGCCCCATATACTTTCGTATGAAAGGAACCATCTCGAGGAGACTCTCATAGTTGATCGTCAGGAGCATTATGGTAGAGATGATCCCAACGGGGTCATTGGGGTGGCGCAGGCAATAGTCCTTAGCGAGTGCTATGTAGTCATCGATAGAGACCTTAAAGTCTTGATCGAAGGCGTCAAAGAGCGCGCTGTCTGGGGGCAGAGCAGCGAGCTTTCGCTTGAAATCATCGCCCAAGCTGTCAAGGGAGTCGTAGAGACGGTTGAGCTCTTTATTGAGATAGTCACCCTCAAGTAGCTTACGCTTGATGAAATCAATAGAGAGCGGTTGCGTCGTGAGGATAACTGGGATAGGTTCTTCACCAGGGAGCTCGAGGTATGCCACGTTTTTGCTCATGCTGTCCACATAGTTGCCCTTGAGGAGAAACTTACCTTTGTGGACGAAGCTACTATCGATAGCCTTGCCGTTTAGTAGTAGCTTGATCATTGGCGGGTCGGCACCTACCTGCGCATTGGTGTATCCCGATATGTGGTACTTCTTCTGCTGCTGGCAGCTACAGAAGAGACTCAAGGCGACAAGAGAGATCAGTAGCAGCACCCTCGTAAGGTGCTGTCTAGAGAGCTGTGGTGGCGTGTGGGTAGACATGAGATGAAGAAAGGGTTATTCCGACTCTGGCATCAAGATCTCTAGTAGCTCCTTGACCCCTTGTGTGGCTACCTTCTGAATATGTGTGATATGAGCGATGCCGTGCGTATTGACCTCTTTGGGATCAATAAGGTAGATGGGGGTGCCGTTGGGAACGTAGGCGAGGAGGCTCGCAGCCGGGTAAACGTTGAGCGAAGTGCCGACGACTACCATAATGTCTGCTTGACTGGCCTCACGAATGGCTGGCTCGATCATTGGGACCGCCTCGCCAAACCATACGATAAACGGTCTCAGTTGCGACCCGTCGGGAGCGAGATCGCCCACGTGCAGGTCGGGATGCTCGGGATCTACGGGGTAAGTCTTCTGAGTATTGCGTACGGAGCAGTTTTTCATCAGCTCGCCATGGAGGTGTATCACCTTGCTGCTACCAGCCCGCTCGTGGAGGTTGTCCACATTTTGCGTTACGACGGTCACATCGTACTGACGCTCTAGCTCGGCCAGCCCGTAGTGTGCCGCATTGGGTTCGCAGCCCACATAGTCGCGACGACGTGCATTGTAAAAGTCTAGCACCAGCTTAGGATTGCGTATGAAGCCCTCGATAGAGGCTACGTCCTGGACGGGGTAGTTCTCCCATAGTCCGTCACTATCTCTAAAGGTCGATATGCCACTCTCGGCACTGACGCCAGCGCCAGTGAGGATGACCAGCTTGCGCTTCGCTTGATTGCTTGGGTTATTCATAATGTCTGTCTTCTTTATAGTGTACACCTAAGATACGAAACTTATCTCTCAAGGTCAAATAACGGCTCGGGTCTCAAGAGCTGAAAGCCCTGTCGGTGCAAGGGGCAGGCGCCGTACTGGCGTATGCCCTCACGATGCTGCGCTGTCGGATAACCTTTGTTTTGCTCCCAGCCGTAGTGCGGGTATTCTTGCGCTTGCTGGGTCATATACTCGTCTCGGTGCGTCTTGGCCAGGATAGAGGCGGCGGCGATGGCTAGGTAGCGGTCGTCGCCCTTGACGATGGTGTGGTACTCGACCTCGTTGGGGCGTGGATCGTAGTAGTTGCCGTCGATGAGCAGACGCTCGGGTGTGCAGGGCAATGCCTCGATGGCGCGCTGCATAGCAAGCATAGAGGCATGAAGTATATTGATCTGCTGGATCTCCTGAACTGTTGCCACGCCTACCGCCCACGCTGTGGCATGCTCCTCGATGAAGCGGCGTAGCTCCTCGCGCTGTCTAGCCGAGAGCTTCTTACTATCTCGCAGATGCGGATGGTCTAGCGTGTCGGGCCAGACGACTGCTGCGGCATAAAGGTCACCCGCGAGGGCTCCCCGTCCCGCCTCGTCGCAACCGCACTCGATGAGTCCGTCCGATGCATAGCGATGTAGTAAGGGCATGACACCTTTAGCCTAGCATAGTGAGGGCGCGGCGCAGTGCTTTCGCAAAGATTTCCAGATCCTCGTGCGTGTTGTAGAGCCCGAGGGACGCACGGATCGTGGCGTGGTGTCCCATCCCCTCGATGAGCGGGATAGCGCAGTGATGCCCCGTGCGGAGTGCTACGCCCTGTTGGTCTAGGAGCAGACCGAGGTCGTAAGCGTGTGCCTGGTGGCTGATGAAGGTGACGACGGCTCCCTTGCCAGGGGCGGTGCCGAGGATCTCGAGCGAAGGCTCCTGACTGATGATCTGCGTGAGATGCTCGAGGAGCTCCGTCTCGTAAGCATGGATGCGGTCGAGACCGATCGCAGAGATGTACTCAACGGCTGTGGCAAAGGCGTGCGAACCGATGAAGTCGGGCGTGCCAGCCTCAAATTTGTACGGTAGCTCGTTGAAAGTGGTCTCCTCAAAGGATACATGCTCGATCATCTCGCCACCATACTGGTAGGGCGGTATCTGCTCGAGGAGCTTACGACGCCCCCATACGATGCCGATACCTGTAGGACCGTACACTTTATGCGATGAGCAGACATAAGCATCGATGCCTAGCTCCTGCACATTGACCGATATGTGGGGCGCAGACTGTGCTCCGTCGATGATGATGATGGCTCCCTTGTCGTGAGCTAGACGGGCTAGCTGTGCTACAGGATTGACCGTGCCGAGGACGTTGCTCACATGTGCCACGGAGACGATCTTGGTGCGGTCGGAGAGTAGAGCCTCAAAGGCGGAAGTGTCTAGCGAACCGTCTGCTAGAAGCGGAGCGACACGTAGATGCGCTCCCTTGCGTAGGCAGAGCTGTTGCCACGGGACGAGGTTAGCATGGTGCTCCATAGCAGTGATCAGCACTTCGTCGTCGGGACCGACGAGCGTTTCGCCAGCCGTAGAGGCTAGCAGGTTGAGCCCCTCGGTGGTGCCACGTGTGAAGATCACTTCGTTAGGGTCCGACGCTCCGATGAAGTGCGCCAGTGTGGCACGCGCTGCCTCGTGGCGATCGGTCGCCTCACGGCTGAGCTGGTAGACGCTTCGGTGGACGTTGGCATTGTATCGTGTGTAGCTCTCGGTGATGGCGTCGATGACCACTTGGGGCTTTTGTGTAGTGGCACCACTATCTAGGTAGACCCAGCCAGGCTGCGCTGAGGCGTAGTGCTGTATGAGCGGGAAGTCAAGACGATATGAGGAGAGGTCTGTAGAAGACATAAGTATAAGGGGAAAATATTCGACTAAAGCAACAGCCCGTCAATCAGATAGGCTGCTATATGTACGACGGCTAGCAGGACGACCCCCATAGAGGTGCGCTTGAGCACAGCATTGAGCTGGCTGCCTGTCATATGGATCATCTGACGGTATACGGATAGCGCATAGAGGAGGTAGGGGAGGAGCAGGACGATGCCCCAGATGTTTCCCTTGAAGGTGACGATGGAGAGGAGCCATGCAAGGAGTATGTTTGCCAAGTAAAACTTTGGAGCAAATTCCTTGCCAAGACGCACGATGCTCGTTCGCTTTTGGTTTTTGAGATCCTCCTCGTAGTCTCGGTAGTTATTGACCACAAGGATATTGACCGCCACGGCACCCATAGCTGTCGCCACGAGAAAGCTCTGTGTCGTGACCGATCCCGTCAGGAGGTAGTAAGTGGTCATCACTGCGACCCAGCCGTAGAAGGTCATCACCGCCACATCGCCCAGTCCTAAGTAGGCGAGCGGGAAAGGGCCACCCGTGTACATCCAGGCGAAGAGTATGATGAGCGCACCGAGGAGGAGGAGCCATGGATTGGTCAGTAGACAAAGAGTCACACCCGCCACGGCTGTGATAAGGCCCCAAAAGAGTGCCACCCCGATGATGTCACGCTCTCGCAATTGCCCCGAAGCGAGTGGACGGCTAAAGCCTACGCGCTCCCCTCCGTCAGCACCACGCTTGAAGTCATAGTAGTCATTGCAACAGTTAGAGAAAGATTGCGCCGACAGCCCCACGACAAGGCAGAGCGTCGCTACGAGCCAGTTTGAGCCACCCTGTAACCCAGCCAAAGCGATAGCGACGGCTATCGGTGCTAGCGAAGCTGGCCAACTGTATGGTCGTGAGACCGAGATGAATTGCTTGAGGGTCATAGTAGCTCTGGTCCTGGAGTGCGCAGATGTGCGAAGAGGTGATCCGAAAGATAGATCATCGCACGCTTCTTCTCCTCCGTAGCAATGACGAGGTCAATGCTGTTACTACTAGTTCCATAGCAGATAAGCCGTACCGCAACATCGTCTACCGCCTCAAGGATACGCGCCTCAAAACCTATGCGATGCCACCCCATATCTCCTACGATGGCTAGGATCGAGAGGTCGCTCTGCACAGAACCCTCAGCCCAGGGCGTCATCTCCTCGATCAGAGCAGAGATCGCCTCCGAGTCCTCCTCTGCGACGATGACGTAGCCATCGCCCGAAGCCATCAAGATGTCTGGCTCTATGTGCAGCTGGTGCATAGCCTCCGTCAGTGTCACGAGGAACTGCCCCGTAGAGACATCGCTATTGCTCAGATGCTTCAGCAGGAGCGTCACGACACACATCCCGTCCTTTGCCGAGATCGCTTTGATCATATCTCTGTTTGTCACATGAGATATGAGCGTGCCAGGAGCCGAGGGGTCGAGCGTGTTGAGCAGTCGCACAGGGATACCCGCACGTCGTGCTGGCTCGATGCAGGCTGGGTGCAGTATCTTAGCGCCGCAACGAGCTAGCTCGGCAGCCTCGCCAAAGCTCAGACGACGCACAGGCGATGTCATATTGACCACCCGTGGATCGTTGTTGTGTAGCCCATCAATGTCGGTCCATATCTGTATCTCCTCAGCTTGTACCGCCTCGCCAATGAGCGTAGCGCTGTAGTCACTACCACCACGACGCAGGTTGTCCACCTCGCCGAAAGCGTTGCGACAGATGTACCCCTCCGTGAGGAAGAGCGCCTCCGCATCGTGTACCTCCTCGACCATCGGGCGCAACCGCTGAGCGATGTACTCGATGTCTGGTCGCCCCTCGTGGGTGATACGCATGAAGTCCAGTGCCAGTAGCTTGTGCGGTGTGATCCCCTCGTAGAGCTGTAGCGTGAGCGCCATCAGGGCGGTACACATCATCTCGCCACAAGCTAGGATCTGCTTCTCGTCATTGTGGGTAAAAGCCTCGTTGAGCGTCTGTAGCAAGAGACTGTCCAAGATTGGGGTCAAAGCCTCCTCTGCCAGCTGCTGGTGTAGCTCATGCCCAGCGAATAGCTCTGGCACTACATTGTCTATGTAGCGACTACGTAGCATCTCCACATGACGAGTCGCACGGTCACGCTCGCCAGAGGTGATCAGCTCGGTCAGCGTCACGAGGTCGTTCGTCGTACCAGCCATAGCCGAGAGTACTAGCGTCTTGCGCCCTGGCATACTCGCCACTAGATGCGCTACCGAGCGTATGCGATCAGGTGAACCGACAGAGGTGCCGCCAAACTTCAGTACGATCATAGTGCAGCTTCTATAGAATTGACAAAAGGCTCTGAGCTAGGTTTCTCAACTTGCTCTAGGGTAGGGGATAGGTCGATACGCTCCAGCGTACGACTCTCCAGATTGATATGGTATCTCGTAGCGGGTAGCTCCTGTATGAGCGTCTCATTGTGCGTACTCATCAGTACCGCCACGCCTTCCTTAGCCAGAGACTGGATCAGCTGACCGATCAGCAGCGACGTCTCACTGTCTAGTCCCGTCGTAGGTTCATCCAGTAGGATCAGTCGTGGACGTACGACCAGGGCACGTGCTATGCAGATACGCTCGGCCTCACCACCACTTAGCTCGTGGGGATACTTGTAGTGCTTGCCCTCCATGCCGACTTGCGTTAGTGCCTCCTCGATACGAGTAGCACGTTGCTCCCGCTTCTTCACCCCCACGGCACGTAAGACGAAGTCTAGGTTGCCCTGCACCGTATAGTTATATAGGAGCTGCGCCTGTGATTGGAAAACGATCCCCAAGGAGCGTCTCAGAGCTTGTCGCTGACGTACAGACATATGGTGCAGGTCGTAGTCCAGCACCTTAGCGACACCTCCCTTAGGCGCCAGCTCGCCGTAGAGTAGCTCTAGGAGCGAACTCTTGCCACTCCCTACAGGTCCTGTAAGGTAGGCAAAGTCTCCCGCTTCGAGTGACAGCGTGACGTCTCGTAGTAGCTCATGCTCGTAGCGTGATACGGTGACACCTTGTAGGTCAATGATCGTACTCATAGTGGCTAACGTCTAGATTAATTGGTTACTGTAGTGCAAAGCGCAGATACGCTTCGCAGTTTGCCGGTAGCCTCTCGGCCACCGTATCGCTATAAGTGTCGTAAAAGGCGTGATGCCCTATATAGTCCGCCCGTGCGAAAGCGGCTAGCCCCTCGTAAGGTGTGAGGAAAGTCGCTAGCGTGTGCTTTTGCGATCCACCCTCGCAGAAGTTTGCCTCAGCACTACCACACGACACAGCGACACCGAGCTGACGACCGACCCATGCGTCGCCCCCCTCACCGAAGGCCCACCCCTCGCCAAAGACCTCGTCAGTCCACTGCTTCAGAATTGCTGGAGCGGAGTACCAGTAGAGGGGGAATTGTAGTATCACACGGTCGTGACGCTCCACGAGTGCACGCTCATGCGCCACATCTATAGGCGTCCCCGTGGGGTAAGCGTCACAGAGACTATGTATCGTAGCGTGTCCCGTGAGCGCCTCCATCCAAGCTTTGCTGATGACAGAGTGCTCTAGGTCGGGATGCGCAACGATAATCAGCGTGTTATGTCTCTCCATATTCAATTAGAATGTAAAGCCAGCACCTAGGTAGAAGGAAGTGTTGCGCATAGCCTTCTGACCAAGCTTCTCTTGCTTAGGATCATTCTTCTCAATCTTCAGCTCATCGACGAAGCCCATATCAGCACCTATCATACCGTACCACGAGCCGAAGGTTACCTTCGCCTTAGCACCCAGACCGATGTCGTAGCGCTTGAGCTTAGCATCATCCATCCCGAGGATACCATCTTTGTAGACATTGTAGGTCTTCTGGATGTCGTCTAGGATCTTGCCCTGGCTAACGGTAGCTCCCAGAGCGTAGGCAAAGTAAGGACCAGCCTCCACAGTAGCACCGATAGTAGGCGTCAAGTTCAGACGCACACCCACATTTACAGGGATCTGCATGTAGTGACTGTAAATCTTGATGTCGCCCTCACCCTTTGGTGAGAGGAAGGTATATTGATTTCCCTTCATCGCAAAGGTCAGTCCCGAGCCGATGTACATCATCTTGCTAACATTGACATCTACTCCAGCACCGAGGCGGTAGCCAACGAAAACCTTGTTTTCAGAGACATCTTCGAATGTCTTAGCGTGCGAAAGGTTGAATAGCGGAGCTGCATCCACGTAAATGCGCAGAGGCACCTGAGCCTGCGCTGTGCTACCAAGTGCGCAGAGCGCTACGAGTGAGAGTAGTAGTGTACGTAGTCTTGTCATAGTAGTATATATATGTATAAGCTAAAGTTGTAATTACCCCTCAAAAGTACAACAATCTTGCGAGATGAGCCTGCGATGATACGTGTAACGTTGTGTCAAAGCCTCGAGCGTCCGTTGTGTCTGTGCGTGACGTGTAACCCGCTGTAGGGACGCTCGGTCTGAGCGTCCGTTGAGTCAAAGGTACAGCATCGTGGTTTTAACGGGGACGGACGCCCTCTCGCTAGACACTACCGTGCGTCCCTACAAATCGCTACTCGTTCGTGAGTCCCTACACATTCGGGCTACTCGTGGCATCCTAGTCGATATGTATCACATAGTGATCCTTGCGGGGAGCAGGCTCTGGCGACTCATCAGGGTAGCCAATGATACAGCAGGCGACACCCACGAGGTCACCCTCCAGTCCCCACTCCTTGAGGAGCGCTTGACCCTCCTCCAGCTCAAAGATCCCCTTAGCCGCATTGATCCAGCAAGTGCCGAGACCGAGCGCATGAGCAGCATTCTGCATATTGCCCACTACCAGAGCACCGTCTTGCAGGCAATTGCTCGATAGCGACTTGTCAGCCAATACGACCAAAACAGCTGGAGCACCATAAAACTGATCCTCCTCTCCTCCACGAGCTTTGTTGGCCAGCTGAGAGAGCTGGTCGCGCACCGCACGATTCGTCACAGCCACGATCGTGACCGACTGCTTACCCATCGCCGAGGGTGCATAGGTACCTGCCTCGAGCACCTTGTCTAGTAGCTCCTGAGATGGTAGTTCAGGCTTATACTTACGTATACTCCTGCGTGTTAGGAATATGTCCATTTTCTCTTGAGTTGTCATACGCATAGTCTCTTCTGTAGTGTCTGTACTGTTTGATTGATCTGTTGTCGTAGTCTTCTGACAGGCTGCAGCTCCCACGAGAAGCAGTATCATCGCCATCGTCAGCGGCATCCATTTACGTAGCATAGTCAGTTAGTATCTATTCGTTAGCATATAAGCTCTTGCCCTTTGCGACAAAAGCTCTCTACCCACAAATATACGAAAAGCTCTCCAGAGCAAGCCCTGAAGTTGTAACACCCCATGGCTAACTCATGATACAGGATGACTTCATCTAGGTCACTATCAAGGAAATCAAACGATTCCTCCGTGGATGTCTTTGATCCTCCACCGAGCAACGAAAAAATTCTTCCGAACTTTGATCCCATTCTTCCGAAGTTTCATTTCATTCTTCCGAACTTTTATTTCCCGTCTCCGTGGGGAATAAAAAATCCCCACCGAAGAGTTGAGAAATTCCTCCGTAGAGACACTGAGCAGTGCGTTAAGGTAACGTTTTTTGTGTGAATCAACATATTTGCTACCTTTGCAAAGGGTGAAGTATTGATAGTGGAGTAGGGTGCACACTACGAGTCCAATGAGATTACAGCCATGGTTGCTACCGAACTAAGCTTAGCAAGAAGCAAAGCTCTGTAAATGACACAATACAAGACAAAGAAGATATGAACAGATCTCACGAAAGGCTATTGAGACACCTGTCTCTAGGTATGCTTGTGCTAGCCTTAGGAATGCTCTCAAGCTGTAACTTAGGTAGCGAAAAGTTCAGCAGGGGAGACATCTCAGATCTCAATGACGCTATCTTGGTTCAAGAAGAACGGGGAGGTCGCTACAGCCTAATGGGGCTAGATGGTGAAATAATCATCAAAGATGTGGTTAGTAGCTCAGACGGCTTTACTGGTTGCTACAATGGAATCTTTGGAGTGAAAGACCCTTCTGGTGGATATACACTCTATAAGTTGGGTAAAAAGCCCCAGAAACTCACGGATGCTGTGTATGAATCTGTAGGTTTTGCAGCGGAGGGTGTCATTCCTGTACAGCAAAAAGATGGAGCTCCCCTAGTCTTATCAACAAAGGATGGCAAGCCACTCTTTGAGGTAAAGGAATATAAGGGTATTTCTGTCAGTTCCATTGGCGGTAGCTTCTACGGAGGAATTAATTACTATGCTGTAGTTAATCAAATGCCGGGAGCATATCTTTTGTATGGATTTATAAACACCAAGGGAGAGTTCCTTACAGAGCCCATATATGAGATGGTATCCCATACGACGAGCACAGATAAAGTCTATGGGCTATTACCATCTGCTGATGGAGAGACTGTAAAAGTAGAAGTACTGAACAACAAGGGAAAGGCTCTATTCTCTACGACCACCCGTATAACAGAAGAAGGATGGAACATTGTTTTGGGTAAGGATCGATGTGTGATAGGCGATAAGATATTCAATCTCAAGGGAGAGGCTGTAGGTCATCTGCCTGCTGAATCTGTCGTATGGTGTATAGGACCACGAGACTATATTCTAGCTTATGGTGATGATGCTTGGTATCTCTTGGATGAAGATGGTGAAGAGGTAACCATCATCCGTAATGCCGTGGTAGTTTTATTTGACACCACTGGCAAAAACTATGTTGTAGTTGAAAACTTGAATAGAAGTGGAGAGGATGTCGTCTTTACAGCCTATACCATCAAGGGAAATAAGAGTGTGTACGAAGTATCAGGAAGTTTATACTTCCCTCTCAAGGATGGCAAATTTCTTCTTAGGCAGAGCTCAGACTATGTTATGTACGATGCCAAAGGCAAGGAGATCTGCGGAAAGTACTTCTCAGATGTTATAGCTTCTCAGGCTCCCTATGGCATTCCAGTAGAATCTCTTATACCTATGTATAACACTCGCTAGCCATTTTGTCTTGCAGAGTCGAATTAATATTGTCGCATAGCCACGCCTCTTTAAAGAGGCGTGGCTATTTACGATGGAGCGGATGATGGGGGCGGGTCAGGCGAGGTCGAAGGTGTGCCACGAGCCGTGCCAGAGGTCGATGGTGAGGAGCTTGCCGAGAAGGGCGGGCGTCTGCCCTAAGGCTAGCTGGAGCGTTTGGCTCGCTTGGATACTGCCGATGACACCGGCGGTGGCGCCGATGACGCCTGGTGGTACGGTCTTCTCTGCGCTGTGCGGCTCGCTGTACAGGTCGCGGTAGCGTAGACTACTGGAGGGCGCAAAGATGGTACATTGTCCCCGCCACCCCTCGATGGCTCCATGGACGAAGGGCTTGGCAGTGCTGCGGGTGTAGTCGTCTAGGAGGTAGCGTGTGGAGTAGTTGTCCGTAGCGTCGACGATGATCTGGTAGTCGGCCAGTAGGGTCTCCACATTGGTCTCATTGAGTCGCTCGGTGATCGCTTCGATCTGAAGGGTACTATTGAGTGCGGTGAGACGCTTTTGCGCTTGGAAGGCTTTGGGCTGTGCGAGGTCGGACTCACAGTAGAGGATCTGACGCTGGAGGTTGGAGGGGGAGACGACATCGCAATCAATGATAGCGATGCGCCCGATGCCTGCTGCCGTAAGGTAGTAGAGTAGGGGAGCTCCCAAGCCCCCAGCGCCAACGACTGCCACGCTCGTCTGAGCGAGTAGTCGCTGACCCTCGGGACCTATCTCGGGGAGCTGTAGCTGACGCGCATATCGTGCGCAGTCAGTGATGCCCGTGTTGCCAGTGCTGTTTTGGGGCGTGCGAGTTACATCCACTGGTCCCAGTCTTTCCAGATGACTTCGTATCCCTGAGCTTTGATAGCAGCGATCATCTCTTCGGGAGAGCGTGAGTCGTTGATAGAGAATTGCTCTAGCTCGGGATTGGGATTGACATAACCGCCAGGCTGTGTGCTACTGCCAGCACTCATAGAGTTGGCGCCGATGCGTACGGCCATATCTCTGAAGGCACTGCTCTCGCGTGTGGATAGGGAGATCTCGACCTCGGGGTCGAAGATGCGGTAAGCGCAGATGAGCTGTACCATCTGACGGTCGTTGATCGGGTCTGCGGGCATGTAGGAACCTACGTGCGGACGCAGACGGGGTAGCGAGATAGAGTACTTGGTCTGCCAGTGGTGGCTCTCAAGATAGTCTAGGTGTAGTGCGGTAAAGAAAGCGTCCGTGCGCCAGTTGTCTAGTCCTAGGAGGGCACCGATACCGACCTTGCGAAAGCCTGCCTCGGCGGCTCTGTCGGGTGTCTCTAGGCGGAAGCGGTAGTTGGCCTTGAGCCCCTTGGGGTGAAAGCGTGGGTAGCTCTCCTCGTTGTAAGTCTCCTGATAGACACAGACGTAGTGTGCGCCCGCCTCGACGAGAACTTTGTAGTCCTCGACAGACATAGGCTGTACCTCGATGGATATTTGCGCGAACATGGGGCGGATAAGCTCGATGACCTGACGGTAGTACTCAACGCCAGCATGCTTGGGCGACTCACCAGCCACGAGGAGGATATGGGTGAAGCCCATATCGGCAATAGCTTTTGCCTCAGCCTGCACCTCCTCCATAGTGAGTACCTTGCGAACGATGTCGTTCTCCTGATTGAATCCACAGTAGACGCAGTGGTTGTGGCAATAGTTAGAGAGGTAGAGAGGCTCATACATACGTATGGTCTTGCCAAAGCGCTCGATGCTGAGCTGCTGCGCTTTGGTCGCCATAGCATCTAGATAAGCATCTCCCGCAGGAGAGATGAGTGCCTTGAAGTCGCGTAGCGTAGGCGTGGCTGTGGCGATGGCGTGCTCTACATCTTGAGCAGTAAAGGTGTCAAACTCAGCACATTCCTGCTCCCAATTGTACTGCTGCTTATAATCGTAGAATGTCATTAGTCAAAGAATCCTTGGAGTGGTGAAGTGGCGGTGGCGGTCATATCGGTGGCGGGCTGATGCAGACCCATCTCGTAAGCTGAGCGACCAGCCTCGACAGCTTTTCTAAAGGCGGTGGCCATAGCTACTGGGTCGGCAGCGGTAGAGATAGCGGTATTGACGAGTACCGCATCGGCACCTAGCTCCATAGCTTCGGCAGCGTGTGAGGGGCGACCGATACCAGCGTCTACAACTACGGGAACGGTACTCTCGGCGATGATGATACGTAGCATATCTCTCGTGGTGAGTCCCATATTGCTACCGATTGGCGCACCTAGGGGCATGACGCAAGGTGCACCGACCTCCTCGAGTCGCTTACAGAGTACGGGGTCTGCCTGTATGTATGGCATGACGATGAAGCCCTCCTTAACGAGCTGCTCGGTGGCGCGGAGTGTCTCCATAGCATCGGGGAGGAGGTACTTGGGATCGGGGTGTACCTCTAGTTTAATCCAGTTGGTCTGTAGCGCCTCACGGGCTAGCTGTGCTGCATAGATCGCCTCGTCGGCAGTGCGTGCGCCAGAGGTATTAGGTAGGATGATGACATTGGGGCGTGTGATGCTCTCAATGAGTGTATCGTGGAGGCCTGCAGAGGTCTCTACTCGGCGAAGCGCGACGGTGATAAGCTCGCTGCCAGAGGCGTCTAGCGCGTCTGACATAAGTTGATTGTTGGCAAATTTGCCAGTTCCGATGAAGAGGCGCGAGGTGAAGTCGTGATCTCCGATTTTCAATGACTTAGTCTGCATGTGTATAGTAGATTAGAATGTATGTTTATCTTGGATAGTTTGATGTGCCACACTGTAATTGCGATACGGTATGAGCCATATCGGTGGCGTGCTCGATGGCACCACTCACAGCGATGCCGTCAATGTCTTCGTTGCCTAAGAGCGTCTCAGCATCTTCTGGCTGTATGCCTCCGATAGCTACGATCTGAGGAGTGGTGTAGCAGCGATCTGTCTCTTGGACTTGCTGAGCGATCTGCGAGATCCCCTCTAAGCCCAGAATGGGAGCGAGGAGCGCTTTGGTTCGTGTGTCTCGATAGGGACCCACACCGATGTAGTCAATGTCGGCCACCATGGCACGTGGCAAATCATCGAGACTATTGACTGTATAGCCGATGATGTAGTCGTCACCTAGGGTGCGTCGCGCCTCTTGCGGAGGACAGTCTCGCTTGCCGAGGTGCACCCCGTCAGCGTCCACAGCGATGGTGGCGATGATGTCGTCATCGATGAGTAAGCAGGCGTTGTAGCGGTCGGTCAGCGTGCGGAGGCGCAGTCCCATCTCGATGCGCTCTTCGGTGGTCGCCTCCTTGAGTCGTAGCTGCACCCAGCGCCCGCCCGCCTCGAGGTATTGGGACACCTTATTATATAGTCTGTCGGGGTCTGACTCATTGGTCACATATTGCAGGGCAAAGTGTGTGTACAGATGCTCCTTCTTTCGATCCTCTCTAAATATCTTGGGACAGAGTAGCTGTCGCCCAGGGAGGTTTGGTTGCCCCGCAAAGATAGTGGCGAGGTAGTGACAAGCCCGCTGCACAGAGCTTACGAGGCTGTACTCCATAGCCCAGTAGCTGGCGATCGCTGCGGAGAGCATACAGCCAGTGCCGTGGATCGACTTGTCATAGCGATGCGCATAGCAGGGGTGGATGCCGTCGCTGGTGATCAGATGGTTGACCACAAGATGTGGCGAAGTGGTATCGTGCCCCCCTTTCAGCAGGATAGCCACACCGTGCTTCTGAGCAATGCGCTGGAGCTTTGCGGGATCGTCTGTACCAAAGAGTGCTTGAGCCTCAGGGGTGTTGGGCGTGACAAGGCTCACCTCATTCAATAGGGTAGCGAGCTGATCCTGCTCCTCTGTCCAGAGGTGGAGCTGCGTCTCTTTTGCTGCTGTGGGCTGAAGGATAGGATCCCAAATGATTCGCCTGACGCCCAGCGCCTTCATCTGCGCAACGATCTGCACCGCCTGCTGTAAGTCCTGCACCATCCCGAGCTTAGCCACGGTGACTGGGTGGTCGGTGAGGAGCGTCGTCAGCGATTCCTGCAGTTGGTCTGACGGCGTAGCGGTAGCGGAGACGAAGCGGTGCAGGCTCTGTGCCGTGAGCGTAGAGATAACGCTGTAGCACTGCACACTCAGATCATTTGCGATGCGGGTGTCTACGCTGATGCCAGCTCCCGATGTGGGGTCGTGACCCGCAACGGTCAGGATGGCGGGCGTTTGGTACTGATCCAGACGCTCTTGCCGTTGTTCTTGCGGTTGTGACCAGATGTCTCCTAGTACGGCGACCCCAGCGTAGCCCGCCTTTGCGACGGTCTCTTGCTGCTCGGGGGTAATGCCCCCAAGAGCGTAGACAGGGTAAGGGAGCTTGAGCAATTCCTCCCGACAAGAGAGTAAGGCGGGGTTGCCCTGATAGCCCTCCTTGCTAATGCTATCAAAGAGCGGACTGAGCAAGGCGTAGTCTGGTGTGAAGGGCAGCTCCAGTAGCTCTTGAATCGAATGCGCCCCGACCGCTATCGTCTGGTGAGGAGCGAGAAGGATATCCCTCCACTCCGCCACACGACGATAGGGTAGGTAGACGCCCGCCACGTCATACTCCGCCAGTAGCGCATAGTGATCACACAGCACGATATGCTGGTGATAGGCGGGCTCTAGACTATCTAAGACCTGTCTAAAGTCTGTCTCAGAAGCTCCCGGTATGCGCAGGTGTACCTTACAGATGCAACTTCTTACGACATCAATGATATCGCGGGCTACATCTTCTACATACTGACGTTCGGGCGGTGTGATGACGATCATGGGGCGACTGGACGGCTAATGATTACTTGTCGTCCTCGATGCGCTTCTGCAGCTGACGACTTGCACGCATCGAGCAGAAGTGCTCACCACACATCGAGCAGAAGTGAGCCTCTTTGTGTCCCTCAGCGGGTAGCGTCTCATCGTGATACTGAAGCGCGGTCTCGCTGTCGAGTGCTAGGTGGAACTGATCCTTCCAGCGGAACTCATAGCGCGCCTTGCTCATAGCGTAGTCGCGGTAGTAAGCGCCTGGGTGTCCCTTGGCGAGGTCGGCTGCGTGAGCTGCTAGCTTGAAGGTGACGACCCCCTCCTTGACATCGTCCTTGTTGGGCAGGCCTAGGTGCTCCTTGCGGGTCACGTAGCAGAGCATCGCTGTGCCACGCCACGCAATCATAGCACCACCTATGGCACTGGTTATGTGGTCATAGCCTGGGGCAATGTCAGTGACCAACGGGCCGAGCGTGTAGAAAGGCGCTTCGTTGCAAAGGTCTAGCTGCAAGTCCATATTCTCCTTGATGCGCTGCATAGGCACGTGACCAGGCCCCTCGATGAGAACCTGCACGCAGTGCTTGTCCGCAATGCGAGATAGCTCGCCCAGCGTACGTAGCTCGGCAAACTGCGCCTCATCGTTGGCATCGGCGATAGAGCCAGGACGCAAACCGTCACCGATACTGATACCTACATCGTAGCGAGCGCAGATCTGACAGATCTCGTCAAAGTGTTCGTAGAGAAAGCTCTCACGCTTGTGCGTCGTACACCAGTTCGCCATGATAGCACCGCCACGAGAGACAATACCAGTGAGACGCTTCATCGTCAGCGGGATGAACTGCCAGCGCAAGCCAGCATGGATGGTGAAGTAGTCGACACCCTGCTCCGCCTGCTCGATGAGCGTGTCGCGGTAGAGCTCCCAGGTGAGCTTGTCTGCCTGTCCCTTGACTTTTTCCAAGGCTTGGTATAGTGGCACGGTGCCTACAGGTACTGGCGAATTGCGAATGATCCACTCTCTCGTCTCGTGGATGTTGCGTCCCGTGGAGAGGTCCATAATGGTGTCAGCTCCCCAGCGGATAGCCCAGACCGCCTTCTCGACTTCCTCCTGGATAGAGGAGGTGATGGGTGAGTTGCCAATGTTGGCATTGATCTTGACGAGGAAGTTGCGTCCGATGATCATCGGCTCGCTCTCGGGGTGGTTGATATTGTTGGGGAGGATAGCTCGTCCAGCAGCAATCTCGTCACGGACGAACTCTGGGGTGATACGCTCTGGGATATTAGCTCCAAAGCTCTCGCCTAGATGCTGCGGGTACTGCTCTCGGATCTCGTCCATAAGCTGATTCTCACGGATAGCCACATACTCCATCTCGGGGGTGATGATCCCCTGACGCGCGTAGTATAGCTGCGTGACAGGATGCTCCTCGGTGCCTACGAGCGGCTGGTCGTTGAGATGGGCAAAGCGCAGATGATCTAGCGAAGCGTCTTGTCTCCGCTTGCGACCATACTCCGAGCTCTGCTCCTTCAGTCTCGTCGTGTCGCCACGCTCCTCAATCCACTGCTGGCGTATCTTAGGTAGTCCTTGGTGCGGATCGACATGATAGTCGGGATCGGTGTAGGGACCCGAGGTGTCGTAGACTACGACCGAGCCGTTGTTGTGCCGTACACCCTCCTCATCGATGGTGTCAGAGAGTGCGATGCGACGCATCGGCACGCGAATGTCGGGGCGAGAGCCAGTGACATATATCTTTGTAGAGCCAGGGAGTGGACCCTGAGAGATGTTTAGATTGTCCGTTTGATCTTTTTGCTTCATAGAGTAAAGAGATTAAGTGTGTTTGGAAGAAGAGGAGTGTTTTATCCACCCATCGCTGCGGTAATGATCGTGACGGCATCACCCTCACAGAGCTGGTGCGTGGGCCAGGCATCACGTGGTATGACACGATGGTTGACCGCTAGCGCCGTGTGGTCGAGCGTAGCGACGACAGGCGATACCGCCTCTAGTAGCGAGGTACCTGTAGGCAGGTCGTGTGGAGTCTTATTGATCGTTACTTGCATAAGCCATATAAAAAGAAAAAGAGCCTACATACCTTCATCAGTCTGGTATGTAAAACTCTTAGTGTGTGCTGCCCAGCCAACGAGGCTTGACAAGTAGGGTGTCCCAGTATGAGAGTCTGCACGGTCAGCGTGTAGTCGTTCTCTTTGCCTACGCCAGTATTATCTGGATCAGGTCGAGGGTCTCATCTCAGCCACCATGCAGTCGCACTGTGGCACCCCTAAGAGTCACCCGCAAAGGTAATGAAAAATATCAGAGTAGACAACTCTCGCGCAGCCCCTCGATTTCGCGTACATTCCACCCGCTAATGCAATTTCTCAAGAATGATGTTTTTGATGACTTC
>UQDF01000043.1 GCA_900539765.1 uncultured Porphyromonas sp.
CTAGCCTAGTCTAGAAAAGGAAACTCTTCGCTCCGGGAGCGCCCCCGCGGCAAGGGGTGGGAGCCCCCACCCCGACGAGCGGTTCACCCGAAGAGCAGTCGACCGAACTTGCGAAACGAGAAAAAAACTTCGCTTTTTACTTGCATATGAACTTAAAAAGCAAATCGTTACTCGTCTTGATATCCTACAATCGACAGTCGCCATTTTCGTATCTTTGTGGCGACCGACTAAACTATGAAAGATCAGTACCCCTCCCAATGGCTCGAGCGTGCCGTAGATCAGCTCTCCCTCCTTCCTGGCATAGGGCGCAAGACTGCTATGCGTATGGCGCTACACCTGCTTCGTCAGCCGCCCTCCTATGCACAGCATCTAGGGGAGGCGATCATAGACCTTCGCCAGAAGATCTGCTACTGCGAGCGATGCCACTGCATCAGCGACAGCCCGCTATGCGACATTTGCTCCGATCCGCAACGGGACCAGAGCGTCGTCTGCGTCGTCGAGCAGGTGAAGGATGTCCTGACCATCGAGCAGACGCACCGCTACAAAGGCCTGTACCACGTCTTGGGCGGGATCATCTCTCCGATAGATGGCATCACGCCAAACGACCTGGAGATCGAGTCGCTCTACGAGCGTGTCCAGGAGGAGCCTATCCGTGAGGTGATCCTCGCTATACGCTCGACCCTAGAGGGCGACACGACCAACTACTATATATATAAGCGCTTGGAGTCTACGGGTGTGCTGGTCTCGCTCATCGCACGGGGTATCTCTATCGGCGATGAGATCGAGTATGCCGACGAGGTGACGCTCGGGAGCGCCATCGCGAATCGTACCCCCTTTGACCAAGTGAAGTAACTCCCCTATGACACGCAATAATACAGAGCTAGAGATAGAGCAACTGCGTAAGACAATCGAGCAGCACAACCGCGCTTACTACCTAGACAATGCTCCGACCATAAGCGATGCGGACTACGATGCGCTGATGCAGCGGCTCCTCACGTTGGAGGCGGAGCACCCAGAGTTTGCAGACCCGACTTCGCCTTCTCTCCGTGTGGGGCGGGATCGAAACGATGCTTTCGTTCAGGTGGCGCACGAGCGACCGATGCTTTCGCTCTTGAACACGTACAACTACGATGAGATCGCTGAGATCTGCGAGCGTACCGACACGCTCCTAGCTACGGACGATGTGCCGTGGGTGGCGGAGATGAAGTATGACGGCTCCTCCATATCGCTGATCTACGAGGAGGGTGTGCTGGTGCGTGCCGTGACACGTGGTGACGGGACGCTCGGCGATGACGTGACGGTCAATGTGCGGACGATTCAGTCGGTGCCGCTACGTCTGCGTCCAGTTGCGGGGCATCCCGACTACACGACGGGGCGCATCGAGGTGCGGGGCGAAGTGCTACTGCCCTTCAAGGAGTTCGAAAGGCTCAATGGGAAGCGTGCGGCTGAGGGCGAAGCGCCTTTTGCCAATCCTCGCAATGCGGCTGCGGGTACGCTCAAGACGCTCAATAGTCGTGTCGTGGCGCAGCGTCATCTGCTCTGCATCTGCTACTACCTCTATGCGCTGGACGATGAGACTCGTCTGCCGGATAGTTACTATGAGCGTATGCAGCTCCTGGAGGAGATGGGCTTTGACACGGGCGTCGCACCATTTAGAAGTAGCGACCTGTCGGCACTATACCATTATATAGACGAGTGGGACGTACAGCGGGGCGATCTGCCCTACGCCACAGACGGCATCGTCCTCAAGGTGGACAGTCTCGCACAGCAACGCGCGCTCGGCAATACAGCGAAGTCGCCACGCTGGGCTTTTGCCTACAAGTATCAGCCAGAGAATGCGCGCGCAGAGCTTCTCTCGGTGGACTACCAGGTGGGGCGCTCAGGGATTGTCACGCCTGTGGCCAATGTGGAGCCAGTCCTCATCTCGGGGACGGTGGTGCGTCGTGCCACGCTGCACAACGAGGAGTTCATCAAGAGCCTCGACCTGCACTACCATGACTACGTATATATAGAGAAGGGTGGCGAGATCATCCCTAAGATTACCGCTGTGGAAACCAGTCTCCGACGGACCGAGGCGGAGCCTGTGCGACTGCCTGAGAGCTGTCCCGCTTGTGGCGCACCGCTCCAGCAGATCGATGGCTCGGTGGGTTACTACTGTGTCAACAGCTACGCCTGCCCGCCACAGATTATGGGGCGCATCGAGCACTACTGCACACGACGAGCTGCCGACATCAACGTGGGCCCGGAGACGATCGATGCGCTCTTTGACAGACATCTTATCGAAAACATCGACGACCTCTACAAGCTCACAGCTAGCGACTTGGCGCAGCTGCCGAACTTTAAGGAGAAGTCGATCAACAACCTTCTCGCCAGCATCGAGCAGTCGAAGAGTCGTCCCTTCGCTCGCTTGCTCTACGGCATCGGGATCCGCTATGTAGGCGAGGGGACGGCGAAGACACTGGCACGACACTTCCAGAGCATCGACCGACTGGCTCAGGCGACCGACTACGAGCTGCAAGCCCTGCCCGATGTAGGGCCGAAGATCGCCGAGCAGGTCGTTTACTACTTCTCTCTAGAGCGTAATCAGCAGTTGATCGCAGAGCTACAGCGCTGTGGTGTGATCCTAGAGGAGCGTAGCGAGGAGACGACCGATGCGCCTCAGTCCAACCGCCTCGAAGGCGAGAGGATCGTTATCTCCGGGAGCTTCACCCAGCACAGCCGTGATGAGTACAAGCAGCTCATCGAGCAGCATGGTGGTGTCAACGTGGGGAGCATCTCGGGCCGTACGACCTTCGTCCTGATGGGTAGCGATATGGGTCCCTCGAAGCGTGCCAAAGCTGAGCAGCTCGGCATCCCGCTCGTCACGGAGGAGGAGTTTCTCGCTCGTCTTAACTCTTAGTGCGTCCAGTGCGGTTCGTGTGATATGAGTTGGAGTACGTACTACCGAAGCTGTCGGGCGCACTACGGGCCTTTGCTACGTCTAGGGCTACCCGTGATCATCGGACAAGTGGGGCTGATCCTCGTAGGCTTTGCGGACAATGTGATGGTGAGTCACCACAGCCTAGACGAGCTAGCGGCTGCTTCCTTTGTCAATAACTTTCTCAATCTATCGATCATCTTCGGAATGGGTTTTTCCTATGGTCTGACACCACTGGTGGCGACCAATAAGGAGTGGGGACGCTCCGATCAGGTGGCACACTACTTAGGGCATAGCTTCCTGCTCAACCTTTTGATCGCTCTCCTAATCGGTGGAGGGCTGCTGCTCCTCGAGGGGAGTCTGGGGCTGTTCAATCTCCCCGATGAGCTGCACGCCATAGCCCTACCCTACTATCGTATCCAGATCGTGGGCTTTATGGTGGTGATGCTCTTCAATACGTTCAAGCAGTACACCGAGGGGATGGGAGATACGCAGATCCCAATGTATATCACCCTAGCGGGAAATGTGCTAAACATCGGGCTCAACTACCTCCTCATCTATGGCAAAGGGGGCCTCCCCGAATGGGGCTTGTATGGAGCTGGCATCGCAACGCTGATCAGCCGTGTGGCGATGCTGCTGGCGATCGTTGCTGTGACCGCTCTGTTACCGCGCTACCGTGAGATCCTAGAGCGGTTGCGATGTCTGCGCTGGTCGTGGCGTGAGGGGCTGGTACCACTATTACGACTAGGCACGCCTGTAGCTCTGCAGATGGGTATGGAGGCCGCCTCCTTTTCCATAGCGGTCATCTTGGTTGCTCGGATTGGCACCTCAGCCTTGGCAGCTCATCAGATCATTGCGACGGTTAGTACGCTCGGCTTTATGGTTTACTACGGCATCGGAGCAGCCACAGCGATACGTAGCAGCACGCTCCTAGCACAAGGAGAGCGACGAGAGACCCGCCGTGTGGCCAGTGCGGGCGTCTACCTCTGTCTCTTTGTGGCTGCGGTTATGATGCCACTCCTGGTTATATTTCGTGAGCCTGTGGTGCGCCTCTTCAATGCCGATCTCTCAGTCGCTGAGGCCACTTACCTAGCGCTCATCCCGCTCTGCCTCTACCAGATAGGCGATGCACTACAGATCATCTATGCCAATGCCCTCAGAGGGATCAGTCGTGTAGCGATACTAGCACCAGCTGCTGCTCTGTGTCACCTGATTGTGGCGCCAGCTATGGCGTGGCTCTTCGGCTTTAACATCGGGCTGTATGGCGCTCCCTTGCAATTGATGGGTATCTGGTTTGCCTTCCCCGTTAGCCTGACACTCTTGGGACTCATCCTTCGGTATTCGTTCCAACGGGCAACTAGATAGCAGGGGGCTTATAGTTATGACGAGAGGGGTAGACTCTGCATGGAGTCTACCCTTCTTTTTTGTAGATACACTTCGCAAGGGCGATAGCACTCCCGAAGGTATCGATGTGCGTAGCTAGTGCTTACTTCTTGTTGATGTCTAGAGCTGTGCTAGGCTTAAACTTGATAGACTTGCTAGCCTTGATTTGGATCGACTTGCCCGTCTGAGGGTTGATGCCCTTGCGAGCAGCACGCTCAGAAACGTAGAATGAGCCAAAGCCTACGAGTGAAAGGCGCTCCCCTTTCTTCATCTCCTCGTGGATGGTCTCTACCATGGCTTCATAGACAGCCTTTGTGTCCTTCTGAGTTAACTGAGCCTTATCGGCAACAGTCTTGATGAAATCTGTTTTGTTCATAGGTAAACTTGTTTATGATTAGTTATAAGATTATTCTCGTGTGATCACTCCCAAGAGTCGTCTAAACTAAGAGTCTTCTAAACAACTTACGGAGCGGTACTTGGCAATGAACCAATACCTTTCACGCCTCAAAGATAGTGGTTTTTTCGTTCTCTGCAACTATTTTGGGCAAAAATCGCTCAATATGCTCTTGCTGAGAGCTATTTTGTGGCTTAATCGGGGGATATCGTTCGTTTTGCTTAGCTTCTCTGCTAGGCACTCCTCACCATTCTCTCGAGTAACCCATAGTGTCATCGTAGGGAGACTGAGAATCCACACGTGGAGATGGTACACCTACACGTAAGGGTCGAGCTAGACTCGGGATACACGTCGTGAGATAGGCTATAGTTCGTTCGTCTACTAAGTCTAGAACTTTTCGTACATTTGTAGCTGAACCAGCGTAGCTTAGGTCGTTCAAACCTAAGAGACTTACGACAGACTTATCAATTAAAACCAACCAATACAGCTATGGCAAACAACAAGAGACTCTATCGCTCTCGCGAAGCGTGGATAGGAGGCGTATGCGGTGGCATCGCAGACTACTTCGGATGGGATCCGACGATCGTACGACTCATCTACTTACTGCTCACCTTCACAACTGGTTTTGCGGGCATCCCTATCTACATCCTCTTGTGGATCTTCGTGCCACTAGAGCGTTATCGCAACTATTAAAGATCTTCAGTACATAGCACGATGAGTTACCCATTACTACATGAGCTACTCGACCTAGTCGAGAGGTACGAAGAGTTTCGTGGGAATGCTGAGCAGTCGATGAGCAACTTCTTGCGCTTTGCCGATCAGTCCCTGGAGCAGCAGAAAAGCTCCGAAGAGCCTAAGACGGGGATACGTAGTCAAGCGTTTCTCAATACGATGATCGCTCGTGACATAAGCTTCGTCTACCGCTATATGCGCTGCCTCGTCCGTAAAGCAATCAAAGACACTCCCCTACAGACCATCGATGAGTACTCTTATCTCATCACGCTGATGGCAAAGGGGGAGATGACCAAGACCGAGCTCAACAACTACAACGTGGTCGAAAAGACCTCCGGCAGTGAGATCATCCGTCGTCTACTCAAGAGGGGGCTGATCTCGCAGACGCGCAATCTACAGGACAGGCGTAGCTTACTCCTCAACATCACACCCAAGGGGCGAGAGGTGGTCAAGGAGCTACTTCCTCGTATGCAGCAGAGTAGCGACATACTCCTACGCGATCTCTCTTGGGATCAGAAGATCTTCCTACACTCGCTCCATGAGCAGCTCTACGAAAGCAATCATCCACTCTTCCTCAACGAGCGAGATACGGATCTGGCAGAGCTTATCGAGAAGGTGCCTACCGACCACCACTCTCGCTAACAAGTAGGCTTCTCTAATCTCTAGCCTCTAGCTTCTAATCTCTAACCTCTAGCCTCTATCCATACCATGACCCACCTGAGTGATCTACTCAAGCTCTTTACCACCACTTATCGACACAAGACCCTCCTACGCTATATGGATCGAACGCCCGAGGAGCAGTGGCACGAGTGGAGTGGCGAGCAGCTAGCTGAGCAGACTATGCTGGCGGCACAGGCTCTCGTACGAGCTGGCGTACAGCCTGGCGATCGTGTGGCACTCTACTCACAAAACATGATGGAGGGTATCATCACCGAGCTGGGACTGATGGCTATACGTGCTATCTGCGTACCGCTCTATGCCACTTGCTCGCCTGAGCAGGTAGCCTTCATCACGGAGCATGCTGGGGTCAAGCTGATCCTCGTGGGGGAGCAGTTTCAGTACAACAATGTCTACCCACTCCTAGAGACCCACCCCACGCTACAGCAGTTGGTCATTTTGGACGAGCGGGTGGTACGTGATCCCGCAGACGAGCGAAGCGAATACTTTGAGACCTTCCTCTTGATGGGCGATGCAATGCCCTACGAGACTGAAGTGCGGGCGCAGCTAGGCGCTGGCACGGCCGACGAGACCGCCGTCATTATCTATACCTCAGGCACCACAGGCACGCCAAAGGGAGTACAGATCACCCATCACATGATCCTAACGCAGGTGGAGCGACACCAGCAGCTCTTCCCGACACTGAATGATCACGACGTATCGGTCAACTTCCTCCCGCTGAGCCATGTCTTCGAGAAGCTCTGGGTCTACTTCTGCTTTGCCACAGCTATCAAAGTAGTCGTCGTGACCAATCCGAAGCGCATTATGGAGCTGATGCCTCAGATACGCCCCACGGTGATGTGCAATGTGCCACGATACTGGGAGAAAGTCTACCAAGGCGTGCAGGAGCATATCGAGCGGTCGAAGCCTATGATGCAGCGCATCTATCAGAAGGCGCTGCGTGTGGGACATAAGTACCATATAGAGTACCGCATACATGGTCGCAAAGCGCCTTGGGGGCTTCGCATATCCAATGCGGTCTACCGCTACACCGTATTTTATATCCTCAAGCGGGTCTTAGGACTGGAGCGCGGGCGCTTCTTCCCGACAGCGGGCGCTCCGCTTTCAGATGAGATCAACGAGTTCTTGCAGTCGGCTGGCTTCAACATAGTCGTCGGCTATGGGCTCTCCGAGTCCTCAGCGACGGTCTCCTGCTACCTACCAGGGCGCTATGTCATAGGCTCCGTGGGCGAGGTGCTACCAGGCATAGAGGTACGCATAGATCCCGAGACGCAGGAGATACAGTTACGTGGCGACACGATCACGCCTGGATACTATCACAATGACGAGGCGAATGCAGCTGCCTTTACCGATGACGGGTGGTTCCGCACGGGCGATGCTGGACGACTCGAAGGGAGTACGCTCTTCTTTACCGAGCGGATCAAAGAGCTATACAAGACAAGCAATGGTAAGTACATCGCTCCGCAGCAGGTCGAGTCACTTCTGAGTAGCAGTCCACTCATCGAGCAGTGCGCTGTGGTGGCCGACGAGCGCAAGTTTGTCGCAGCTCTGATCTATCCCAACTATGAGCAGCTACGTCGTCGGCTCCGTGAGCGCGGTCAGGAGGCATTGGCCGACCTCCCCACAGAGGATCTGGCGCAGCGTAGCGAGGTGTGTGACTTGATGCTGAGTCACATAGAGCCCCTGCAGGCTCATCTGGCAGGCTTTGAGAAAGTCAAGCGCATCGCACTGCTTGCCGAGCCATTCTCCATCGAGGCGGGTACACTTACTCCGACGCTCAAGCTGAAGCGCAAAGCGATCCTCGAGCAGTATGCCGAGCTGATCGAAAAGCTGTACCTTTGACCTCCCATTTCACACAATAAGTAAAGAGCGCATGCCACACCATAGTGGTATACGCTCTCTAGATAACAGAATATATTATGATAACACAGGACCAACTAGCAGAGCTGTTGGAGCGCACGAAGGCGCTGGGGAGGTATCTTTGACATCGACCAGCGACGTGTCCAACTAGAAGAAGAGGAGCTCCGGACACAAGCTCCAGACTTTTGGGATGATGTGCCACGAGCCCAGCAGCAGATGCGACGTGTGGGCGAGATACGCTCATGGATCGAGGCTTTTGAAGCAGTCGATGCAGCAGCGCAAGAGGTGGCTCTAGCGTACGACTTTTACAAAGAGGAGGCGGTCGAAGAGCAAGATGTGGACGATGCCTATGCGCGTGCCATCAAGCTGGTCGAAGACCTCGAGCTACGCAATATGCTGAGCGCTGAGGAGGATCGCCTAGGCGCTGTACTCAAGATCAACGCAGGTGCGGGTGGCACCGAGAGCCAGGACTGGGCCTCTATGCTGGTGCGTATGTATCAGCGCTGGGCAGAGCGGTCGGGCTACAAGGTGACTATCACCAATTGGCAGGACGGCGACGATGCTGGTATCAAGACGGTCACCATGCAGATCGAGGGCGAGCTGGCTTACGGCTTTCTCAAGAGTGAAAACGGCGTGCATCGTCTCGTACGTGTCTCCCCCTATAATGCACAGGGCAAGCGAATGACTTCGTTTGCCTCGGTCTTTGTCGTACCCCTCGTGGACGACTCGATTGAGGTGGAGGTGAACCCTGGCTTGCTCTCGTGGGATACCTTCCGCTCGAGTGGAGCTGGTGGGCAAAATGTCAACAAGGTGGAGACGGGCGTACGCCTGCACTACCTATACACCGACCCCGACACAGGAGAGACTGAGGAGATTGTAATCGAAAACACTGAGACACGCTCCCAGATGGACAATCGTGAGAACGCTCTGCGCCTCCTGCGCTCGCAGCTCTACGACAAGGAGCTGGAGCGTCGTCGTGCTGCCCAGAGCGAGGTCGAGGCGAATAAGAAGAAGATCGAGTGGGGCTCTCAGATACGTAGCTACGTCTTCGACGATCGTCGTGTCAAGGATCACCGTACGAACTATCAGACTTCCGATGTCAACGGGGTGATGGATGGCGATCTAGATGCTTTTATCAAGGCTTACCTGATGCAGACGGGAGCTGGTACGACTAATGAGTAAGTGACCCGCTATGATCGTCTGCATCGCTGAGAAACCGTCCGTAGCGCGAGACATAGCCAAGATACTCGGAGCCACTACGGCTCGATCAGGCTATATCGAGGGCAATGGCTATGCCGTCACCTGGACCTATGGTCACCTCTGCACGCTCAAGGAGCCAGAGGACTACCAGACCAGTTGGCAGGGGTGGCGACTTGCTTCGCTACCGATGATCCCAGAGCGCTTCGGCATCAAGCTGATCAAGGAGGAGCATATCGAGCGGCAGTTTGCCATTATCCAAGGGCTGGTCTCGCAAGCTGAGCGAGTGATCAACTGCGGCGATGCGGGCCAAGAGGGCGAACTGATACAGCGCTGGGTACTCCAACTAGCGGGCTGCACCTGTCCCGTGGAGCGTCTCTGGATCTCCTCGCTGACGGACCAATCGATCCGCGAGGGCTTTGCCAATTTGCGCCCCAGCACAGAGCTAGACACGCTCTACCACGCAGGCTTGGCACGTGCTATCGGAGACTGGCTCCTAGGGATCAATGGGACACGCCTCTACACCCTCACAGATCGCTATGGCGGACGGCAGCGAGGCGTTCGCTCGGTAGGTCGTGTGCAGACACCGACACTGGCGCTGGTCGTTGACAGGCAGGCAGAGATTGAGAGCTTCGTACCAGTCACGACCTACGAGATGCAGACCACTTACCGAGGGACGCTCTTTAGGGCAGACACATCGCAAGAGGTCGAGGTGACCTTTGCTGAGCGACAGCAGGTCGAGGAGCTGATCGAAAGGATCGCTAAGGAGCCGCTCGTCGTGCAGGCGGTCGAGCAGAAGAAGTCGACGGAGTACCCGCCACGACTCTTCGACCTCACCTCGCTACAGGTGGAGGCGAATAAGAAGTTTGGCTACACGGCTGAGCAGACGCTCCGACTCATACAGTCTCTCTACGAAAAGAAGGTGACCACCTACCCACGTGTCGACACCACCTTCCTACCCGAAGACCAATACCCTAAGGTGGCGGAGACGCTCCAAGGCATCGCACGGCATGCGGCTCTCGGGAGCTTCATCGCTCCACTACTAAGCAGTGGCAAGCCTCTGAAGAAGAGCAAGAAGGTCTTTGACAATAAGAAGATCACCGACCACCATGCGATCATTCCGACAGGACAGCTGAGCGGCGGACTCACCCCTGATGAGGAGCAGATCTACCTCCTCGTGGCACTGCGCTACATAGCCGCCTTCTATCCCGACGCCAAGGTCTCGACGACCACCGTACGTGCTACCGTCGAGGAGTATCCGCTGCGTGCCTCGGGCAAGACGATTCTCGTGGAGGGGTGGCGCGAGGTACTCAAGCCTGACAGTAGCAAGGAGGGTGACGACACCGCAGAGGGCGCTAAGGACAAAGAGCAGACACTCCCCACCTTCAAGGAGGGCGAGTCAGGACCTCACGAGCCTTCGATACGTGAGAGCACCTCTACGCCACCGCGCTACTACACCGAGGCGACGCTCCTGCGTGCTATGGAGACAGCGGGCAAGGGCGTCGAGGACGAGGAGCTGCGGGATGCACTTAAGATGAACGGCATCGGTCGCCCCTCCACACGCGCTGCTATCATCGAGACGCTCTTCAAGCGGGGCTACATAGTTCGTGAGGGCAAGTCGCTACGAGCCACACCAGACGGCATACAGCTGATCGAGTCGATACAAGATCCGCTGCTCAAGAGCGCCGAGCTGACAGGCCGCTGGGAGCTCAAGCTGCGACAGATCGAGAGTCGGGAGTACGATCCAGGGCAGTTTCTCGACGAACTCAAAGCGCAGGTCTCCCGACTCGTCACCGAGGTGCGTGGCTTCTAGCTAGAGTCACTAGTGTCCCTAGACTAGTACCCCTAGTGGCACTAGAGTCCCTAGGAAAGTCCCTCCAATCTCTAACTTCTAATCTCTAACCTCTAACGAGGTATCTACTTATTCCGTATCTTTGTAGCAATGTCGTGAATATCGCATGAAACAACTCCCCAACACCCTACTCACGCTGCTACTCCTCGGCGCCCTAGCATGGACTCCGACGAGGCTGTCAGCTCAAGAGACCTCTACGTCACGCTCTGCGAATGACTTTACCACCACCATGGCGGTGATGGGGAGCGTACTGAGCAATGTGCGCAACTTCTTTGTTGACACGGTCGACCTGACCACACTCTACGACGGAGCGCTCACCTATATGCTACAGCAGCTGGACCCCTACACGGTCTACTTCAACGAGGAGGAGACCAAAGCCTTTGAGGAGAGTACGACGGGGCTTTACGGTGGTATCGGGGCGATCCTACGACAGCACCAAGACTCGGTCGTCATCATTGGCTCACTCATGCAGGGCAAAGCGGCCGACAAGGCGGGGCTACGCCCAGCGGACATCATCTGGCGGATCAACGGCAAGGACTTCTCCCACACGAAGGTGGTCGATGTGCGCAACGAACTGCGTGGAGAGCCTGGCAAGCCTATCACGCTCGTGGTGCGTCGTCCAGGCTATGCGCAGGATTCGCTGACAGTCACCTTCGATCGTGAGCGCATCGACCTGAGTCCCATATCTTATACGGAGCTACTCGCTGATCGTATAGGCTTTATCTCTGTAAATACCTTCTCCACGACCACCAGTCAGGAGTTTCTCAAAGCTTACGACCGCCTACAGAAAGAGGCTGGCGGTAAGCTTAACGGGCTAATCATAGACCTCCGCGACAATGGCGGCGGGCTGATGGAGCAAGCTATACAGCTGGTCAACCTATTTATCCCTAAGGGGCAACCAGTGGTCTCGCTCAAGGCACGATACCCGCAGCAGAGCAACAGCTACAAAACGACTAAAGAGCCTCTCGACACGGAACTACCACTCGTCGTGCTGATCAACGAAAGCTCTGCCTCCGCCTCGGAGATCGTGGCGGGCGCCTTGCAAGACTATGATCGTGCGGTGATCGTGGGGCGCAAGAGCTTTGGCAAAGGTTTGGTACAGGGGACGCTCGAGCTACCCGATGGCGGACTGCTCAAGCTAACCACAGCTCGATACTACATACCTAGCGGGCGCTCGATACAGAAACTCTCCTACAACCATCGTGGTGGCGCTGAGAAAGTTAACGCAACCGACTCATTGGGCACACCCTACACGACTACAGGCGGACGCACCGTCTACGCCGCTGGAGGCATCATGCCCGACATCGTCTGCCCTTCGGACTCGATCCCTTCGCTGCTAGGTACTTTGCTCTTTGATGCGATCACCTATGACTTTGTCACCGATTACCTACTGACGCACCAAGCTCCCGAGCGGAGTACGCTCAGGGACTTCGACCTAGGAGACGAGGCGTATGCAGCCTATCAGCAGAAGGTGATAGAGAGTGGCTTTACCTTTAAGTCTGTCGCAGACGAACTGGTCAAAAAGGTGGAGGAAGCGCTCAAGGGTGAGCAGCGCTACGATGAGGTGTCGGACGAGTTTGCTGCTTTTCAGAAAAGGCTCAAGGCTGACACGCCTCAGCTGATGAAAACTTACGAGAGCTTCATACGTGACTACCTTAATATGGAGATCCTCTCGCGTTACTACTACGATGAGGGGCGGCTCGAATACTATATGTCTCGTGACAAAGTGGCGCAACGCGCTGTGTCGCTCCTCCAGGACTTGCCCACCTACCATCAGCTACTCAAGGGGAAGTAGCACCTTCCGCCACTTCCTCTAGAGGCTTCTTGTGACGCACGCATTTTATCTTTATACACGCTACATCATATCAAGTAAAAAGCTTATAGTACAATGAATTGGTTTGAAAACTTATTTGTCGGCACGGGGATAGCACACTCTGTCTTCCTGATAGCCCTAGTCATCGCCGTGGGGATGCTCCTAGGACGCATCAAGATCGGCAAAGTCTCCCTAGGAGTCACGCTGGTACTCTTCGTGGGTATCTTCTTTGGTGCTCTAGGGATGCAGATTGACGCTGAAGTCCTACACTTTGTCAAGGAGTTTGGACTGATCCTCTTTATCTATGCCGTCGGTCTGCAGGTGGGACCTGGCTTCTTCCCCTCACTCAAGAAGGGTGGCCTCAAGCTCAACCTACTAGCCGTCCTAGTCGTCCTACTAGGCGTGGGGATCACCATCGTCATCAAGTACCTCTCGGATCTGCCTATGTCGACGATGGTGGGTATCCTCTCAGGAGCTGTGACAAATACGCCTGGTCTAGGTGCTGCTGAGCAAACTTACACAGACATCATGGGTACGTCCGACCCCTCCATAGCGATGGGCTATGCGGTCGCTTACCCGCTGGGTGTGATCGGCATCATCCTCTCGATGATGATCGTACGCGCCGTCTTACGGGTCAACATACGCAAAGAGGAGCAGGAGTTTGCAGCACAAGATGAGTCTGGAGAGCATGGTGCGCAGGCTGCCTCCTTTGTCGTAGCGAATCCCGCTATCTTTGGCAAGTCCATTATGGATCTCCTCTCGAGCTACTTCGAGCATGGCAACATCGTCATCTCACGACACTACAATCATGAGACGCAAGAGATCACGGTCGCTACGGGTAGCACGATCCTGCAGGAGCATGACCGGGTCTTCGTCATTGGTCAGCCACATGAGCTGGATCATACGGAGGCTATCTTCGGGCAGCGCATTGACATAGAGCGTAAGAAGTGGATCCCCACCGAGTCAAAGCTCATCAGCAATAAGTATACCATCACCAAGAAAACGCTCAACGGCAAGCGCCTCGGCGAGCTACAGCTCCGCCAGATCTACGGTGTCAACGTAACCCGTGTGACTCGTGCTGGCGTCGATCTCGTCGCAAGCCCTGGCATGCGTCTTCAGATGGGCGACCAGATACGTGTCGTAGGCTCCGATGCCTCCGTAGCTAAGGTGCGTGAGCTGGTCGGTGACTCGCAGAAGCATCTCAACGAGCCGAACCTGATCGGTATCTTCATCGGTATTGCGCTAGGTGTGCTCCTCGGTTCCATCCCCTTTATCTTCCCCGGCATTCCACAGCCAGTCAAGCTGGGTCTCGCAGGTGGTCCACTCATCGTGGCTATCCTACTGAGCAACTTCGGGCCTAAGTTTGGTATCGTGACCTATACGACACAAAGCGCCAACCTGATGATCCGCGAGATCGGTATCGCGCTCTTCCTCACCTGTGTCGGCATTGGCGCAGGCGACGGCTTCGTCGATACGATCATGAACGGCGGTTACCGATGGGTCGGCTACGGCTTTATCATCACCATCATACCGATGCTGATCGTCGGCATACTCGGCAAGAAGGTCTTTAAGGTCAACTACCTCACCCTCTCTGGACTGATGGCCGGTAGTATGACCGATCCCCCCGCACTCGCTTACGCCAACGGGCTCACCGAGGAGGATGCTCCCGCCGTAGGCTATGCGACGGTCTACCCACTGACGATGTTCCTCCGTGTCTTGACGGCACAGATGCTCATCATATTTTTCGTAAGCTAAGAACCAAATAACCAATTAAATTATGGCAAGTCGTCGAAAGCTAAAGCAAGCAATACACTCAGAGGTTGAGGAGATGCTGTTTGACCTATCTATCCTTTACTCCGTAGCTCCCGAGGAGCGTGAGTACACCATCGAGCAGCTCATCATGAAGGTGATCGATGCCGAGAGAGACTTCATCGCTCGCATCTCCCACACCGATGGCAAGGGCGAGCCTAAGCTCGTACGCAATTACTACCACAAGCTTCGTGAGGAGTACTCGCACTTCGTCAGCGAGATCGAGGACGAGGTGAGCAAGCTCTGCGATGAGCTACTAGTTCCTGAGGCTTAGTCTGCTGCATGAAGCTAGCACGTCTCATACTGCGCTGGTGTGGTTGGCAGCTCCTTGAGCCAGCCAGCTATCCACGCCAGAGCGTCATCTGTGTAGCGCCCCACACGAGCAATATGGACTTCATATGGGGCAAGCTATACTACAAAGCGGTGGGACAGAGAGCGCACTTCTTGATGAAAAAAGAGCTCTTTGTTCCGCCATTAGGCTGGATCTTCAAGGCAATGGGAGGGATCCCGATCGATCGTAGTCGCAAGGGCAATACGGTCGAGCAGGTCGTAGCACGCTTTCGAGCCAAGGACGACTTTGCGGTGGCGATCACACCTGAGGGTTCGCGTAAAGCTCGGGATAGGTGGAAGACAGGCTTCTACCACATCGCTGAGGAGGCGGGTGTACCCATACAGCTGGCCGTCATAGACTACAAGCAGAAGGTGCTGGGCATCTTCGAGCAGTTTGTCCCGACGGGCGATCTCGACAAGGATATACAGTATATAAGGAGTAAGTACCGCGCCGACCAGGCGAAGAAGCCACACCTCTTTGCCGAGTCATAAGGAGTCCCCAATATGGAGCACGAAGCTTTACAGATACTCTTCGCACAGCGTCCCATCGTCTGGACAGAGCCCGAGGCAAACCTTCGCCTTATGGCTGAGGACATAGGCACAGCAGCCGAGGCGGGGGCGCACTTAGTCGTTTTCCCCGAGGTGATGCTCACGGGCTTCAACCTCAAGGTGGCTCAATCAGCTCGTCCCTGGCAGGGGGCTGAGCTAGAGCGTCTGCGAGCCTTGGCGCAGGAGCATCAGATAGCGATCGCCTCCTCTGCCTTCGTCTGGGACGATGAGATGCAACCGACACGCTACTACAACCGCGCCTACATCATGCTCCCCGACGGATCGATCTATGCTCAGGACAAGCGGCACCTCTTCTCCATGGCTGGCGAAGACCGCCGACTCACGCCAGGCAACGGCTACGACACCATCACCTATCGTGGCTGGCGCATACGACTGATCACCTGCTACGACCTGCGCTTCCCCGTCTGGTGCCGCAACCGCATCCACACGGACGGCTCGCTCGACTACGACCTGCTGCTCGTCGTCGCCAACTGGCCTCGTCCCCGCATCACCGCTTGGCGCGCACTCCTGCAGGCTCGTGCCATCGAGAACGTCGCTTACGTCATCGGCGTCAACCGCATCGGGTCCGATCCCTTTGGCACCGACTATTCGGGCGAAAGCTTAGCCTACGACTACCTCGGGCAGCCGATCTGCGAGGCGGAGCCTTACGCAGACCAACTGCTCAGCGCCACGCTAGAGCGAGAGCCTCTGGAAGCCTTTCGGCAGAAGTTCCCCGTATGGCGAGACAGCGACCCCTTTACCATCCACTCCTAGACTCCCTACACTTACTTATGAGCTACCTCATGGCATCCTCTCGCAAACAGCTCCAGCATCTCCTCCCGCTCCTACTCCTGCTCCCCCTTTTGGTCGGTTGTCACAAGGCAGGCCAGCAAGAAAAAGAGACGCAAGCACCACGCATCGTCTCGCTCGTCCCCTCCGTAACCGATCAGATCTACGACCTCGCGTGCGACTCGCTCCTCGTCGGTTGCACCTCTTACTGCACCGAAGCGATTGCCGACAGCGTCCCCGTCGTAGGCTCTGCCGTACAGACCAACCTAGAGCTACTCATCGCTCAGCGTCCGACCATTGTCTTTGCGTCCGACTTCACCGCCCCGCAGACCATCTCTTCACTGGAGAGCGCTGGCATCGAGGTCGTTCAGCTTACCAATCCCTCCAGTTACGATGCCATACAGGAGCAGTATCGCCAGATTGCCGCACTCGTCGGAGCGAGCGCTCGTGCCGAGTCTCAGCTCACAGAGATCAACCAGTGCATCGACTCGCTCAAGCAGCTCAATGCGGCACGCCCCTGGCATCCACGCGCCTTCATGCAGATAGCTTTTGACCCGCTCTTTGGTGCCTCCACATCGACCTATATGAACGATCTGATCACCTTCAGCGGCTGTACTAACATCGTCACCGTGGCGGGCAATGGTCAGCTCAGCCTGGAGTATGTCGTAAAGCAAGACCCCGAGGTGATCTTCCTCATCGCTAATCATGGCAATGAGAGCGGATCAGAAGAGTCGTGGCACACGCTACGCTCCGTCACCGCTGTGCAGAAAAAAGCCTACTGCCAGCTCCCAGGAAGCGTTGTCAGCCAGCCCTCGCCACAGCACTTTGTCGAGGCACTGCTGCTGATGACCGACTACCTTAGTGAGTAAACGCCACCTCCCCCATGCCTCACCGACAGACTCTCGCGAAGTCCTACTGGACGCTCCCCCTGATGGTGCTGCTGCTCCTAGTCATCGCCATCTTATCGCTACATGTCGGGGCGCATCCTATCTCTCTCTGGCAGCTCTCGGAGATACTCTCTGACCCCACCTCGGTCGAGTACACGATCCTAATGCAGCTACGTCTGCCACGCATCATCAACGCCATCTCCATCGGTGGTGGACTAAGCCTCTGCGGAGCTATCCTGCAGGGGCTTTTTCGCAACCCACTCGTCGAGCCGTACACCCTCGGCATCTCAGGCGGTGCTTCGCTCGGTGTCACGCTCGCCATCGTCTTAGGCCTTTCCACCGCCTTCTTGACGCTCCCCGCCTTTGGCTTCATCGGTGCCTTGGTCACGATCCTACTCGTCTATGCTAATAGCTACCAGCGCCACGGTCTAAGCGTACAGCGTATGCTCCTCGTCGGTGTGATGGTCAGCTTTATGGCATCGTCAGGCGTCATGCTCCTCCTCTCGGTGGCGCGTGCCGAGCAACTCTCCCGCATCATCTTCTGGACGATGGGGTCGCTACAGGAGAGCAACCCGCTCATCGTCTGGGGTATGCTCCTCTTCACCCTGCTCCTCCTAGGGGTCAGCTACCTCTTCGTGCAGTCGCTCAATGCACTCCGTCTGGGCGAACTCAAAGCACAGCAGCTCGGCATCGACACACGACGGGTCGTGCTGTGGCTCTTCGTACTCAGTTCGCTGCTAACCAGTGCCTGCGTCTCCGTAGCTGGCGTCATCGGCTTCGTCGGGCTAGTCATCCCACAGGCGACACGCATCCTCCTCGGCAATGACTACCGCGTTCTCCTCGTTGGGAGCTTTATCAATGGTGGTATCTTCCTCATCCTCTGCGACATGTTGGCACGCACCATCCTCTCTCCCATCGAGCTACCGATAGGCGTCATCACCGGCTTGATCGGCGGCGTCGCCTTCCTCTACCTCATTCACCGCACCAGACGCTCGCACCAGATATGACCAGTCAGACGATCTTACGTGCTGAGCAGCTCATCTGTGGCTATGGGCGCAAGGCGGTCATCGGTCCCCTCGACCTCACCATAGCTCGTGGCTCCCTGACCGCCATCATCGGCCCTAATGGGGCTGGCAAAAGCACTTGCTTCAAAACCCTCACAGGCACCCTCCCCCCACTCTCTGGAAAGGTAAGCTTGCTCGACAAGCCCCTCCCCCACTACACCCTCCGTGAGCGTGCTCGCCTCGTCTCGATGGTCAATCAGCAGATCACCCCTCAGCCACTCAGGGTCTACGACTACGTCCTCATGGGACGACTCCCCTACTTCAAACGCTTTCAGATCGGTTACAGCGAGGAAGATCACGCACGTTGCGCCCACTACATCGAGCGCACTGGCATCACACGACTAGCCGACAAGCGTCTCGACGAACTGAGCGGTGGCGAACAGCAGATGGTCGCCATAGCGCAAGCGCTCACACAGGAGCCGCAGCTGCTCCTCCTCGATGAGCCGATCTCGCATCTAGACATCGGCTACACGAGCGAGATCATGCAGCTCCTCGAGACGCTCCATGCCGAGGGACTGACGATCCTGATGATCCTCCACGACATCAACGTAGCCTCCGAATACTGCGAGGAGCTGATCCTCTTCGGTCCCGAAGGCCTGCTAGCGCACGGCACCCCCCAGACGGTTCTCACCGCAGCACACCTCCAGGTGGCCTACCACACCAACGTCCTCGTGCAGCCCGCCCCCGCCTCTGGCCGACCCTACATCTACCCCCAGCGTCGCTAACGAGCCGATCTCGCATCGTCAGACCACTTTCATACGATATCCACGTGAGAAATCTCAAATGCTCACGTGGATATTTTTTATTCTCCACGTGGGGGCGAAACGATACTTCGGAGGAATCAAATGAAACTTCGGAGGAATCGTTTCTTCCCTACGTGGGGATTTTTCGTTCCTCACGTGGAGATTTTGAATTTCCTACGTGGCTGTCGGCTAGTGACGCCAGTGGTACTAGTGCTCCTAGTGACACTAGTACTCCTAGGAACGAATCTCTAACCTCTAAATCGGCTTTTTCTGCCACAAATCTTTTCAAACGAATCAGTGACTACCGATCTATTTAGTACCTTTGTAAATCAGGTGGCTCCTACTGCTCTACCAGCTCTGCAGAGCGAGGAGTCTCTAGCATCTAGCTATACACCACTATAATCAAGCCCTATGAAGCTCCTCACTGACTCGTCACGATCTCTGCTCTCGATAGCCTGTCTGCTCTTGCTCTGCACGACAGCGTGGGCGCAGGCACCTATGAACCCGCGCTACCAAGCCTACATACGTACCTATGCCGATGAGTGCATACGCCAGATGAAGCGTCACAAGATCCCCGCCAGCATCACGATGGCGCAGGGACTGATCGAGACGGGAGCTGGATCTAGTCGCCTGGCGCGTGAGGGCAATAACCACTTCGGCATCAAGTGCCACCGAGCTTGGCAGGGACAGCGTATCTATGCCGATGATGACCTCAAGGGGGAGTGCTTTCGCAAGTACCGCTCTGTGGGCGACTCCTACGAGGATCACTCCAACTTCCTCAAGCAGCCTCGATACCAAGTACTATACACCTACCCTATCACGGACTACCAGGCTTGGGCTAGAGGACTGCAGCAGTGTGGCTATGCGACAAACAAGGGCTACGCCAATATGCTCATCAAGGTGATCGAGCAGTACGAGCTCTACGAGCTGGATCGCGGACGCTATCCCCGCTGGATGTCGGGTCGCCCGGCACCAACCTACACCCCCTCTGATGATGACCCCGAGATGCGACTCACGCATGAGGGATACTTCAGCTATGGGCTCCTATATGTACTCGCCAACAAGGGGGACTCGCTCGAGTCGATCGCTCGCGAGATGGGCATCAGTCTCAAGCGCTTAGCGGGCTACAACGATATGCCGGTAGACTTCCCCATTCAGGCTGGCGATGTGATCTACCTAGAGCGCAAAAACAAGCGTGCCACGCCAAACTATCCCGACCATGTGGTGCGGGTGGGTGAGTCGATGCACGACATATCACAGCGCTACGGCATACGCCTGGCTCGTCTCTATCGTATGAACCACCTAGACTACGACTACGTCCCCGAGGAGGGCGACGTACTCAGACTACGCTAATCTCTAACCTCTAATCTCTAAGGTCTAATCTCTAACCTCTAAGGTCTCTATGAACCGATATATGCGCCGTGGCGTTTCTGCCGCAAAAGAAGATGTACACAAGGCTATTGCTCACATAGACAAGGGACT
>UQDF01000044.1 GCA_900539765.1 uncultured Porphyromonas sp.
GAAGTTTTTTTCCTACATTTGTAAGTGTGTTGCACTTGACACTGGAATGTGCGTTCGAAATCTTATGGTGTGATCACTTGCACGTATTGGAGAAATGTATTACCTTTGCACTCACATTTGGAACGCTTCCTTAGCTCAGTTGGTTAGAGCATCTGACTGTTAATCAGGGGGTCCTTGGTTCAAGTCCAAGAGGGAGCGCAACGAATGGATCATCGGTGAGGCTGCTAGGTCTCGTACTGCTTCCTTAGCTCAGTTGGTTAGAGCATCTGACTGTTAATCAGGGGGTCCTTGGTTCAAGTCCAAGAGGGAGCGCAGCGTTGCTACACTGAGTTGTTTTGTTTTCGGCTTGAGAGAGCTGTTGTCTTTTGAGCCTTCATATTTGTGGTTAACAAGAAATCTCCTTCCGAATTTCCATAGTAATGGATTCGAAAGGAGATTCTTTTTTTCGTTTGATCCCGTAGGCTAAGGCCTTACGATACGATTAAGACTACGAGAGCGATGATGATGCCGATGGCGACGAGTAGGAAGAGGAGCATGGTGAGTCGCTTCTCCAGAGACCACTGAGCTGGGAGGGGTAGTCTAGTGACCCACTGCGTGAGACGTGTCGTAGGCTCGTCGCTCTGGTCGGGTAGGACGAGCTCGCCACTGTCGATAAGCTCTTGTATCTGCGGACGGGCACTCTCTGGTACCTCGATGATGAAGCCGCCTACGTCAACGAATGCGCTGAGCATCCGAGCGCTGTAACTATTGCGTATGGTAGCTGGTATGCCATGATCAGAGAGCAGATCGAGGAGATCGAGCGCCTCCTCTTCGACCTGATAGGAGGCTAGTTGTACCATTCGGTCATCGTTCATAAGGAGTGGTCGCTTTAGAGAGTGTATCGTACAGTGCAGGCTGAGGAAGCCAGTGGCGTAGGTCGCGCCCTTCGTGGAGCGCCTGACGGATGGCTGTGGAGGAGATCTCTATCTGAGGCGCCTTGCTGAGCAATCGTATCTGAGCTGTGGGGTACTGCTTGACTAGCTGGGAGAGGTCGTAGCCTCTCCGCGGATAGACTACGAGCGTCAGACGATCCATAAGCTCTCCATGACGATACCACTGGGAGAGCGAGGCTAGGCTGTCAGCTCCGATGATGAGACTGAAGGAGCAGTGCGGATAATGCTTCTCTAGAGCGGTGAGCGTATCTAGCGTGTAGTGTGGCTCAGGCAGCATAGACTCGATTGTACACAGCTCGTAGCGGGGATCGGACTGAATAGCCTGCTCGATCATGCGACAGCGTAGCGTGTATGGTAGCGTAGGACCATACTCTTTGAGCGGGTTTTGCGGGGTGGGCATAAACCATATTTGCGTTAGTCCCGACAGCTCTGGATAAGCAAGGATATAGTCGCAGAGAGCGAGGTGCCCGATATGAAGCGGGTCAAAGCTCCCACCAAAGAGACCGACAGGCCCGCTAACGTCTGAGGCTACAGGCCGCAGATGGCTCAGATCGAGAGTTTTGTCCCTAGAGTCTTTACCTTCAGTAGTCATAGTCTGATGGATAAAAAGGTGGGGGAGCGCTCCCTTGGCTACTCAATCCAAAGGGTCTCTATGCGAGAGTGGTCTAGCTGCTGTCTGATCTGCAGCTGATGGACGACACGCTTGATCGCCCTGACTCTCGTGCTACCACGATAGATGCAGTAAAGGCTCTGATCTACGCTACTAGAGAGTAGATAAGCGGTCGGATCCTCTGTGAGTGCTGGAGGAGCGATGATCGTGAGCTGATGCTGTGTCTGTAGTTGCTTGAGCTGCTGCTGAAAGGCCGTAGAGCTTATCAGGCCAGGCGTGAGCGCTGTGCGGTAGACGGCACTAGGTGTCTCGCTAACGGCTTTCTGCTCTGCTACGTCTAAGTACCACACGGCGCAGGATACGCCTCTCTGCTGTAAGGCTTGTTGTAGCTCCGATATGAGCTGGTGGTGGTACTTCGTGTTATTGGGAGTAGCGAGCTGTATGGTGCGTGGCTCTCCTTGCGGTGGCGTGACGAGGGTGCATAGCTCCTCGAGATTGGGGTAGAGAGGCTGCTTGCCCTTACGGCCTCGCTGCAGGTCTAGTGTGAGGCGACGACGTAGGAGGCTTGGTAACTCGGAGAGATAGTAGATGACTCCTCGTATGACCCAGTAGATGTACATAATGAGTAGCGGTAGGAGTAGACCCAAGAGCCCCATACCAGCGATGATAAATAGGTCAGGCTCTAGATCTTTCGCTATGCGTGGCTCATCAATAAGTCTAAAAGGCGAAAGCCCAGCGGGGGGGACAGTCCCTGCGAACTGCCCTAGCGAGTCAGTCACACCTTCATCGCTCAGCTGCTCGACCCATCCTAAGCTATCTGTGACTAGGTACATCTGGTAGAGGAGATCCAGACAGCGACGCTCGGAGCGATCGGAGAGCATCTCGACACGCATGACTGAGGAGAGCGGTAGATCCGCCTTTTTCATCGACACTTGCATCTCTGTCTCATAGACCGCTCGTATGTCCTGGAGCGTAGAGTAGGAGAGTGCTATCTTCTTATGCTTCTGATCGATGTGATAGGGGAAGTGCTGCTTGGGATCGTCCAAGGTTATGGTGACACGTCCCACAGGAGTCTCTTGAGTAGAGCCTACAGGGATGACTACGTCGTATGGCTCGTTAATGATCGTTCCCTGCGCAGTCCCCAAGAATCCGCTCAGCATGACCTGCTTCGGGTGGACAGGGTCATCAAGCTTAGCGACACAATGCACCTTGTCTGTCGGGAGCAGATCGTCAAAGTGTACGATGATAGGCGTTTGGTTGTAGTAGTCACGCACCCCCCAAGGAGTCTTCACCGAGTACTCCACCTGAAAGTTGATACGCTTGCCCGCCTCTACGACCGCTGTCGTCGTATTGAGCAGTGTAGCGATGTACTCAGGAGTCCAGGGTGAGGTCTTAAACGCTGAGTCACTCAGAGTCATCATCGGGTTCGTCAGCTCGTGGGGCTCGCGTGAGGAGAGTTGCATATAGTACGTCTGACGTCCTAGGGGACGATGGTCGGCGACGATTTTGCCTAGCACGACAAAGAGCAAGAAGGAGAGCACGAACCAGTACCACTGCTTCAAGATCAAACGGAAGATCTGCGAGAAGGTCGGTCTTGTGCCTTCGTCAGAATGAGTAGGCTCGTTGTGGACAGCTCTATTGGGGAGCGATGATTGGGTCATAATGAGTGGCTATATGGTGCAAAGATAAGAAATCCGTCCTATATCGCTAGGGAACAAGGCGGCGTCAGTGCGAGCGAGGGAAGGAGGGGCTAGAGATCGGAGTAAAAGCTAATGAGTCGCTAGTCGAGACGAAGAGTAGGTAGGAGACGTCGGACGAAAGTTGCGTACGCATCGCCTGAGACGCCTCATATCCGAGAGTCATAAAGGCAGTCGCCAAGGCATCAGCCTCAGCGCAGGTAGGAGCGATCACCGAGGCACTCAGTATGTCGGTCTCCGCAGGGTAGCCGCTCAGAGCGGAGATGGTGTGTCCGTAGATCCTTCCGTCCGTTGCGATCTTGTAGTTGCGGTAGTTGCCCGAGGTAGCTAGCCCTCCTCGCTCACCTGGCAAGTCGATGACCTCTTGGAGCTCTTGATTGAACCCTAGCGAGTCTAGCTCTGGCTTAGAGATGCCTATGCGCCACGCAGCGCCCCGAGGGTTGCGCCCCGAGTAAGCTATCTCACCACCTATCTCCACGAGGTAGTTGGTCACGCCCGCACGGCGTAGCCTTTCGCCCACTAAGTCAGAAGCATAGCCCTTGGCAACGGAGGCGAAGTCTAGCTCCATAGAGGGGCTCGCCTTGGTCAGCTCAGTAGGTGTGCAGGAGACTTTGTCCATACCGACTAGCTCCAGCAAACTATCCACCTGTGGTTGCGTGAGGGGATAGCCTGCCTCGAAGCCAAAGCCCCACGCATTGACCAGTGGAGCGATGGTTACATCGTAGGCTCCGCCCGACAGTTCGTAGACACTCCGTGCTGCGCTGTAGATAGCGTAGAAGGTGCTATCCACCGTCATCGATAAGTTGTTATTGATCGCATAGATCATAGAGGTCGAGTCAAAGGGGTTCGCCACTCGGTTGACCTCTTGTAGCGCCTTATCGATCTGATCAGACAAGTCCTCGTCAGCCTGATAGGTAACCCGATAGAGCGTGCCGAAGATGAGTCCCTCGGCACTTCGATAAGGGGCCTCCTCGTGGCACCCGCTCAGGAGGATGAGCGAGAGCAGTAGTAAGGTGATAGTGCGACGCATAGCGATGCGACGAGCTTAGATGAAGGTGACCAACTCCTCCATCGACTTGCGACGAGGATTGCCCTCTTTGCCAGCAAAAGCAGGGTCAGGATGCCCCACCGCTAAGATGAGGATTGGCTCCTCATGCTCAGGTATCTGGAGCAGCTCACGGCATATCTCCTGGTCGAAGGCTGCTACGGTCGTAGCGCCTAGGCCCATATCCTCTGCCTTGAGGAGCATGTGCGTCAGCGCTATCGAAGTATCTACATAGGTGAGGTCGCAATGGGGACGCTGCCACGCCTTGTCGTGGTCACCGATGATGACGATATAGCTCGGAGCGTGATAAAACCAAGGCTGCTGACTGACGGCGTGGAGCTTCGTGCGCTCCTCCTCGGAGAGTACTACGACGAAGCGTAGGGGCTGAAAGTTTTTTGCCGAGGGGGCTAGTCGCCCAGCCTCCAGGATCGGCATAAGCTCAGCACGAGTCATCGGCTTTGTTGCGTCAAAGTGGCGTACCGTGCGCCTTGTTGATATGATTTGGTCTAAAGTCTTAGTCATAGTTCTGCTGCTATATTATAGTTGTCACGATTGGGATCGCGGCGCGAGATCATCTCTCCGATGAAGCCAGCACAGAAGAGTTGCACGCCGATGATCATCGCTGTGAGAGAGATGTAGAAGTAGATCCGATCCGTCACGAGCGGTGCGGGGGTGCCACTCCTGAGTGCGGAGAGCTTGATTGAGAGGACCACGATGAGCGCAATGAAGCCTATGAGAAACATGAGCGACCCCCAGAAGCCGAAGAAGTGCATCGGCTTGCGTCCGAAACGATGGGTGAACCAGAGCGTCAGGAGGTCGAGGTATCCGTTGAAGAAGCGGTCTAGTCCAAACTTCGAGTGCCCATACTTACGAGGAGCGTGGTGTACCACCTGCTCGCCAATCTTGGAGAAGCCTGCGTTCTTTGCCAAGTAAGGGATGTAGCGGTGCATATCGTTGTAGAGCTCGATGCTATGCACCACCTCTGCTCGGTATGCCTTGAGTCCGCAGTTGAAGTCGTGCAGGTTCTTAATCCCTGAAACCCGCCTAGCCGTGGCGTTAAAGAGCTTCGTGGGGATCGTCTTGGAGAGCGGATCGTAGCGCTTCTTCTTCCACCCGCTCACGAGGTCGTATCCCTCATGGACGATCATATTATACATCCCTTCGATCTCCTCGGGAGCGTCTTGCAGGTCTGCATCCATCGTGAAGACCACTCGTCCCTGAGCCTTAGCGAAGCCACATTGCAGCGCTGGCGACTTACCGTAATTGCGACGAAACTTGATCGCATGCACCGCCTCGTCCTTAGCAGCCAACTGCTCGATCACCTGCCACGACCCGTCGCTACTGCCATCATCGACGAAAATGATCTCGTAGCTCAGCCCCACCTCAGCGGTGTGAGCTACGATACGCTCGTAGAGCTCGGGGAGGCTCTCAGCCTCGTTGAGCAAGGGGATAACCACCGAGATGTCGGGACACTCTGTGGCGATAGGTGCGAGAGAGTTGTGATCAGTCATGAGGTCTACTTGTAGTACTACTGCACAAAGATACTAATTTGCCACCTACGAGGGATTGCTACACTGATGAGCCTCGGCTACGGGAGGGCCACCTTGTCGAGGATACCCGTCAGGTAGGCTATCGCTAGTCCGTAGTTGGTCATGGGCACCTGCTGAGCCGTGGCGAGGTCTTGGCGAGAGACGAGCATGCGTCGGTTGAACATACAGCCACCACAGTGGATGACGAGGTCGTAGGGCGTGAGATCCTCGGGAAAGTCTCGCCCAGACACATGTTCGATGGAGAGCGTTTCGCCGATGCGCTTACGTAAGAGACGAGGCAGCTTGACGGTGCCAATGTCCTCGCCCTCAGGAGCGTGGGTGCAAGCCTCCGCTATGAGCAGACGACTGGAGGGAGTGAGCTGACCTATGGCGGCAGCGCCTGCGATCAGTCGCTCGAGGTCGCCACGCTGAGCACTCATGAGGATAGAGAAAGAGGTGAGCCGACAACCCTCAGGGACTAGTGGCTCGACCATGGCGAAGACTTGCGAGTCGGTGATGATGAGCTGTGGCGGAGCTGCTAGCTGTGCTAGGGCTGCTGGAAGCTGCTCTGGGGTGGCGCATAGTGCGTGGCAACCTCTGTCGAGGAGCGCACGAATGGTCTGTACCTGTGGCAAGATCAGTCGTCCTGCAGGAGCTGAGCTGTCTTGTGGCATCACGAGGAGTACGAGATCGCCTGCTTCGCAGAGATTACCTAGGAGCGAAGGTGCTGGCTCGGACTCGTTGCGTAAGGTTTGCTTGATCGTCTCAAGTAGGGTGTCGAGGCTTGCGTCATCGTCCTGACGAAGCGTAAGCGGAGCTTGCCCGAAGCATTGAGAGATCTCCTCTTGTCGCTCTAGCCAAGAGCTTTGCTCAGGCAGATCGGCACGAGCGATGATCGGAAGTGTCGGCACATTAGCCTTTTGCAAAGCTACTATGGTGGGCGTGTCGAGAGACTCCTCACGACTGAGTAGGTAGAGGACTAAGTCGGCTGAGCGTAGAGCTTGTTGCGTGACCCGCTGCCGCTCGGCTCCGAGGGTGGTGTCGTCGGCTAGTCCTGGGGTGTCGACCAATAGGACGGGCCCCACGCTGGGCAGCTCGAAGAGCTTCTCCACGCTGTCGGTCGTGGTGCCAGCTTGGTCGGACACGAGCGATCGCTCTTGTCGTAGCAAGCGGTTGAAGAGCGTAGACTTACCACTATTGACCTGCCCTACGAGGAGCAGTCGCTTACGTTCGCTGGTGCCTTTTGCACTTGGAGCCATACCCTTCGTTCATTAAAAGCGAAAGTCACGCTCTCCAGCCTTGATCTGCTGGAGACGTTGCTGAGCAATGGATCGGACTCGCTCGTTGGGGATCGTGGGGAGTTGCTGCGAGATCATCTCTAGTCCCAGCTCACGGGTCGCAGGTGAAGCATAATCCTCGAGGTACTCCTGCAGTGTCAGGAGCGCATTGGGACCGCAGCAGTTGGAGATCTGACCACTCTTGCAGAGCGACATAAAACGGTCGCCAGTGCGTCCCTCGCGATAGCAAGCGGTGCAGAAGCTCGGTATGTGTCCTTGCTGGAGGAGCCAGTAGACCACCTCGTCGAGTGTGCGTGGGTCGCTCACCTCAAACTGCTCTGAGTGGGCTGCCTCTGTCGTCTGCGCATAGCCTCCTACTGAGGTGCGGGAGCCTCCGCTGATCTGCGACACGCCTACGTGGAGTGCTCGCTGTCGTACCGCTTCACGCTCACGAGTCGAGACGATGATGCCTGTGTAGGGTACCGCTAGTCGGGTTACCGCTATAATATGGAGGAAGGTGTCGTCAGGGATTGCCTCGGGGAAGGAGTCGAGCGAGATGTCATCAGCTGGACAGATGCGTGGTACGCTGATCGTGTGAGGACCTACGCCAAAGGTTGCCTCCAAATGCTCCGCATGCATCATCAGTCCGACGAAGTCATAGCGATAGGTACTCAAGCCAAAGAGTACTCCCAGACCTACATCGTCGATGCCCCCCTGCATTGCTCTATCCATCGACTCGGTATGATAAGCGTAGTCGCTCTTAGGACCTCTCGGGTGTAGCTCCTCGTAGTGCTCTTTGTGGTAAGTCTCCTGGAAGAGGATGTAGGTGCCGATGCCTGCCTCGTGAAGCATACGATACTCCTCGATGGTTGTTGCGGCGATATTGACATTGACACGACGGATAGCCCCATTCTTATGATGTATCGAGTAGATCGTCTGGATCGACTCCAGGATATACTCGATCGGATTGTTGCGTGGGTCTTCGCCTGCCTCGAGGGCGAGACGCTTGTGTCCCATATCTTGCAGGGCAATGACCTCTTGTCGTATCTGCTCCTGGGTCAGCTTGTGGCGAGGAATGGTCCGGTTCTTAGCGTGATAAGGACAGTAGACACAGCCATTGATACAATAGTTAGAGAGGTAGAGCGGAGCAAAGAGTACAATGCGCTTACCATAGAAGCGTAGCTTAATCTGCTCGGCCAGTTGTGCCACTCGTTGTCGTGTCGCAGGCTCCTCAGCGAGGAGGAGTACGGCAGCCTCTCGGTGATCTAGTCCACGCATCTCCGCAGCCTTGCGTAGGATATCGGATATCACCTTCTCATCATCTTTGTGTTGCTCCGCATAGCGGAGGGTGTCGATGATTTCATCATGATTGATGAAGTCACAGGCATTGTGTGATTGCTTATTGTAACTCATACTTTTACATTCTCAGCTAGTGGGAGCGTCTCCACGCCCCCAGTCTATTTGGTAACCTATCGTGTCAAGCTGTGCCTGCAGGAGGGCGACACCCTCGGCAGCCTCAGAGCCTGAGTAGGCTTTGTTGTTATAGAGAGCGTAGTCGGCTCTATGGTTTAATGGAGATAGATTGGGCATCACCACATTACATCCTGATCGTATGGCGGCTAGGCGTCCCTCAGGGTGGAGCGTGGCGACAGCTGTCGTGGCGGGGATCAGTGCCTGGGGATTGAGCAACCGACAGAGTGCTAGGAAGCGAAGTGTCATAGACAAGCTCCCCGCAGGGTATGCCCCCAGAGGCGTCTCTTCATGAGGTATGAAAGGACCGACACCGATCATCTCTGGTTGCAACCGACGAATGAAGTCTAAGTCTTGCGCTAAGTGTGCCGTGGTCTGACCTGGCGAACCGACCATAATGCCCGTCCCCACTTGGTAGCCGATCTGCTTGAGATCCCGCAGGGCTTGTAGCCGATGCTCCTGCACCATAGTGCTGGGGTGCAACTTTTGATAATGCTCCTTGTCGTAAGTCTCGTGGCGCAGCAGGTAGCGGTTGGCACCAGCGCGAAAGAGTGCCTCGTACTCCTCATACTCCATCTCTCCTAGTGAGAGCGTGATAGCGCATTCTGGATAGCTAGAGCGGATGTTGCGCACGAGCGAGAGCAGGCGCTTTCCCCGCCAATAGAGATCCTCGCCACCCTGTAGCACGAAGGTGCGAAAGCCTATCTCGTATCCTCTCGCACAGGCCGACATTACCTCGTCGGCAGTAAGCCGATAGCGGGTGACATGCTCATTGGTAGCGCGTATGCCACAGTAGTAGCAGTCGTTACGACAGATGTTTGAGATCTCGATAAGACCCCGCAGATAGATCCTCCGTCCGAAATGCTGCTGCGCAATAGCCTCGGCACGCACCTGAAGCTCATGCTCGAGGTGCGTGTCGTTATTGTCTAATAGAGTCTTCAGCTCATGGATGGAGGCCGTTGCTACTTGGTTTAGCGTATTACTCGTTCTCCTTGTAGTTAGCATAGGTGAGGTCGATCTTCTCCACCTCTTTGAGTAGCTGGCGACGACCAGCGAGTACATCATTGAAGGCGCTCGGTCCCGTTACGCAACCACCGAGACAAGCCATCACCTCGACAAACTGTGTCTCAGCCTTGCCACGCTTGCCGTAAGCCTTAAGCTTGGCAACAGCCTTCTTGTCCAAGCCTGCGATCTCCTCAGCGGTGAGACTGCCTACGAAGTCCTTGTACTCCTCCGTATTGCTTAGATAGGAGATGACAGCATCCTTGACACCACCATTGCGTGCGAAGGCGTGTGCTTCACGTACCGACTCGACAGCTGGCTTGTAGCCCTCTACCGTGTTGATATCTATATTCAGCCCCTCTAGGATAGAGCCAAGCTCCTCAAAGGTAACGACCATATCGACATCCACGTTGGGACGCTGGATCTCCTTGCGCTTAGCCACGCAGGGACCGAAGAAGACGATCTTGCTATCGGGGTACAGCTTGCGCGCACGCTCTGCCGTGTAGACCATCGGCGAGTGTGAGCTAGAGACAAAAGGCTTGAGTCCAGGCGCATGCTTGTCTACCAGCTCGTAGAAGGAGGGACAGCACGAAGTGGTCATAAAGGCTTGACCAGCCTCAATCTTCTCCACCAGCTCCTTGCCCTCATGGTGTACTGTGTCCATAGCCCCCTGAGCCACCTCGATGACATCGTGGAAGCCTATTTTCTTGATCGCACCGTAGACCTGCTCACGGGTTGCCTTAAACTGACCTAGGATCGCAGGAGCCACGATAGCTACAACTTGCTCGCCACGCTCGATGGCCCCGAGTACGTCAAAGACTTGCGAGATCTCAAAGATCGCACCAAAGGGACAAGCATTCAGACAAGAGCCACAGTAGATGCACTTAGACTCGTCAATATGCTCGATGCCATCCTCGTCCTTGCTGATCGCACCCACAGGGCAAGACTCCTCGCAAGGTACCGGTATGTAGACGATCGCATGATAGGGACAGTTCTTGTGGCACTGCCCGCAGCTGATGCAGACGTCGTGATCGATCTGCGCCTGACCGTTCTTCTTGAATGAGATACAGCTCTTCGGGCAGTTGCTCGAGCAGGCACGGCTCACACAGCCACGGCAGAGGTTAGACACCTCATAGTTGATCTGTACGCACGAGGTACAAGCCTCATCGATGACGCAGAGTACATTCTCCTTCGTCGGCTGTGGGCGATGCAGTGCCGTGTGAGCATACTCAGAGAGCGGAGTCAGCTCATCCTGCTCGTCCTGCATGTCAAAGCCTAGGAGGGGAAACATCTTATACTTCCATACGGCACGCTCCTTATGGGGGCAACAACGTCCCAGTACGTTGCGCTGCTTACGAGGACTCAGCTCCAGAGGAATCCGATCTATCGTTTTAATCAATTGGTCTTGACGCCACCTAGCCACCATAGTGGAGAGGAGCTTATGGCGCACGATCATTACATTGTTTATATAGGTCATACGATCAAGTGATATGTTAGCTTTTGACCCTCACATCGGGCGGGGTTCAAACTCTCCACAAAGATACGACTAATATCTCAATCAATCACTACATATTGCTAGTTACACATATCAAAATACCTTATTCTTGCGACTCCCCTCGTAGTAGAGCGACTAGGGAGCTATCAGATAGAGCAACAGCTGCGCACGATGCCACCATATATATCGATAGGCGAAAAAACAAGAAGAGCTTCACTCTCACGGGTGAAGCTCTTCTTGTTTTTTCTAAAAGGTTGATGAGTCTAAAAGACTTTGTGGGCCCAATAGGATTCGAACCTATGACCCTCTGTTTGTAAGACAGATGCTCTAAACCAGCTGAGCTATGGGCCCTTTCAGATATCTTAGCTCTCCGAGACACTCCAGCGACAGTGCAAGTGTGATAGATAGTTGTCCTACAAGGATTCGAACCTTGACAAACAGGACCAGAATCTGTTGTGCTACCATTACACCATAGGACAATCTGTATCAACTTCCTGTCGATTAGCTCGTCACCATCGTGTGTGACACCCAATCACAGAGTCTCTCTTGGAGAGAAGTAAATGCGTCGTATCACGATATCGTAGTAAGGTGGTGTTTGAACCTCCGTTCGCACCCCCTGCGGGAGTCGTTGTCCCACAAGGATTCGAACCTTGACTGACAGAACCAAAACCTGTAGTGCTAGCCATTACACCATGGGACAAATCCTTTTACTACCGACAGACACCTCTGTCATCGTTTGTGAGTGCAAAGGTAGTAAGAAAAAATCAAACCACCAAACATTTCGCAGAAAAGTTTTCTCTGAACCTCCAAGATGACCAACTACTATTTTGAGGAGCAAGGAGTGATCGAGGCTGATGTATCCTAGCTAAATCAGACTACAAAACAGGATAGCCACGTGGGAATCTATCCCTTCTAAGGCAAACTTGTATCGGTGTATAAAGGGGGGGGGGCTACTCGTGAGACTTGCGAAGACTAGGGAACGTGTGTGGAAGGATGGGAGGAAGGGGAGGGGCATAGGGGCTGTTGCCTCATGGTACGAGAGAGGGGGCAAGAAGTGATCCTGCCCCCTCATCTGTAGTGCGTTTATAGCAGAGTAAGTCTATTTACTTACATGCTGACGGTTGGTGTCATACGAGCATAGATATCCTCAACTAGATCACCAGAGTCGTTGGTACGAGTCTTATAGTATAGACGTACGATGTAGGGGAGTGTGGGATGAACATCCTCAAAGTAGTGATTGCCATCTTGATCCACCTCTAGTTCGGGTGGTAGATTGGGGTCAATGTCCAGGCCTAGGTCCGCTAAGACTGAGACCCAAATGAGCTCAAACATTCCGTCCAGCTGATTCAAGTACATCCCCTCTAGGTAAGGCATCTCACCGCCTTCAGGCTTGAGGACGTAGGCGATATGCGTATAGGCCATCGCGAAGCGACCAGCCTTAGCATTCTTGTCGATAAACCAGATAGCCTTGTGCTCCTCATCGAGGTGGTCAAATAGGAAGTTCGTGTTTGTCTCCATAAGCTGTTTGAGCGCCTCCTGACGCTCCCACACCTTGTCGAGATTGTCTGGTACGAAGATCGTGTTCTTACCAGAGCTCTTGAGGAAAGTACCTGCCAGATCTTTGCTCTCGACAGTAAGCTCGAAGGTCGCCTTGGCTCCTCCAGCTGATACCTCTAGCATATATTTTCCTGTAGCGAGTCCAGTCACCTTGTGACCGTCGACCTTAACCTTGTCTGGCTCCGAGGTAGAGATCGTAAAGTCTGCTGCGGGCTCTGTCGTGACGACGACATCGACACCAGCGCCTTGCTGCGCCCCGAAGACGATCGTACGATCTACTGGGATGTTGATCCATGTAGGGGAGAGCGAGATCTTCTGATCCTTATTAGGCGCTTGTACCTCAACGGTTAGGGTCGCATGCTGCGCACCAGCTGTTACGGTGACGGAAGCTTTGCCAGCAGCAACACCCGTGATCGTTTTGCCGCTTATCTGAGCGATCTGCTCATTGTCTACTGACAGTGTGAAGTCTTCTCCAGCAGGCAGTGTGACCTCTACGGCGCCACCCTCGCCAGCACGTGTCAGCGTGATCTTCTGGCCCACGGCTATAGAGACTGTCGTCTTAGATAGGGTCAAGTCTCCTACTTGAGGCTCCGAATCTTTGTCCTTACACCCAACGAGGAGGACGAGTGCTGAAAGCAGTAGCACGAGGCTCCATCTGCAATTCTTTTTCATAACTAGTTAAGCTGTTGTATGGTTATAAATGCGTGAGCCTGTCGTATAGAGACAGGCTCACGAGATAAGATTAGCGGAGTGTGCCCTTGTAGGCGACTCCCTCTACATATACGATGACACTGCCCGTGTAGTCTACGCGGATCTGGTCACCAGCGCGATAGTCACCAGCTAGGATCAGCTGACCATCAGCACTGTACAGAGCTATCGTAGCATCGCTCACGATGGTAAGACCCTCAGCGGTAAAGCGTACAGGCGCTGTCTCAGCTAGGATCTCCTGAATGCTTGTGACGATCTTGCCGACGAGAGGTATCTCCTTTGTGGCATTCATATTGGTACCCTCACCCTTGGCTGTTAGGACTAGTGTAGCCTCGACGGCGGTCTCCTTGGCTCCACTGAGGGTAACCTGGATCGCACCTCCCATAGCGGGTAGACCGAGCTTGTCTAGCTCGAAGAGATCCTTGTCACGTCCTACGACCTCAGCCGTAATACGTGAGGTGATATGCTCGCCTGTGATCTCAATGGCCTTGACGGACTTAGAGCCCTTATCGACAGAGCCAAAGTCTATCTGCTCTAGGCTTGTGGTGATCACAGGTGCTGGGATCTCCTCCGAAGAGAGCTTGACATTGTCTAGTAGGATCGTCAGCGTCTTGCGCTCAGCCACATCCTCTGGAGAGTCGTCACCGACATACTCAAAGACGAAGTAGCTATCCTTGCCGTCAGACTCGATGGGGATAGAGAGCGGGGTAGACTTGTATGCGATACCCTCGGTAGGCTCTGTGGGGATGATCGACTTTAGGAGTGATATCAGGTTGCCCTTCTTGTCAAAGCGCTTGATAAGTAGCTCGCCACCCTTAGCGCTACCTACACGATAGTCAGCCGTCAGGGCTGTCTTGTAGTTGCTACCAGGTACCTTGACCAGCGGGGTGATGAGTGCGGAGCGTACCTTCAGACCAGAGCCAGCAGCCTCGATAGACATAACAGGCTCGTCATCGTAAGGTATGGCGCGCTGCCAGTGTACCTCACCCTCGAAAGCGATCTCACGCCAGCCAGCGAGTAGCGGGTCGTCGGTAAAAGGCTCGTTGAGCGTCTCGACGGGTGTAGCGTTGGGGTCTAGGCCGTAAGGATTCTCGGGATCTACACCGACACCCGTCAGCGGGATGTCGAGAGCTAGATCACCAGAGGTGATGTGTAGCGTAGCCTCGTACGGCTGTCCAGCAGTAGGAGTAAACTCTAGGAGGAGTGTGTGCTGATCCCCCTTGTCGGTCACCTCAGCTACCTTAAAGACCTCCTTGCCTGAGCCTTGCATCTCAGTCTCGATGGGAGCCGTAAGATTGGTCCCTGTGATCTCTACCTGGCGTACGGAGGTGTAGCCCATATTTACGCGGCGGAAGTCTACCGACTTGACATCAGATACGAGGGTCGGCTCGCCTTGCTTTTGAGAGACTACGAGGTTGTTGATGTAGACACCCTTGTAGTTGCCATCGGTGTTATTGAGCGTCTCAATTCGAATGGTCGTAGCACTCTCTCCTCCCGTGAAGGAGAAGGTGTGAGTCTCCCACTCATCTTCACGATACTTGATGGGTAGGTACTCCTGAGCGGACTCGTCGTTGCCTACGATAGATACCTTGATGAAGCCAGACTTGTCAGTGTGACAGCCTTTGAGCTCTATGGTCACATCAAAAGCGCCAGCATTGCCTGACAGGTCGAGCTCCTTGAGCTCGAAGGAGCCTACCTTAGAGTTTGACGGGCTGCCGACATAGACAGCCTTGTCAGCTTGGTAGACTTCCTTTGGCGAAACAATGTTTTCATTGCCCTGCCAGCGAGAGAGCATGGCAAAGCGCGGGTTCCTCGTGTTACTGCCCGATGTAATCTCATCGAAAGTCTCCTCTAGGATGACCGTCTGCGCTGTCACTCCCAGAGGGAGGAGCAGGAGGGCTATTAGGGATAGCCAGTAGGTTGTAATTCTCTTCATAGTAGATGTTCTGTTGTAATGGTGTGTCTAGTGTGTATAGGTCTGAAAGGGCGCATCACCTCTCTAGAAAGTGCTGAGAGGCTAGCGCCACTATTTAGACTTTATCGGATGATGACGGGACGTAGAGTGTTCTCGCCATCAGGTGCCGTGATGCGCGCTAGGTAGCGCCCGGCAGGTAGCTGTGCTACGGCCATCGTCGTCTCAGCACTAGTCGCCTGAGCCATCGCCACGATCGTACCGTCACTAGCGAAGAGCTCGATGGTGCTACCCTCTACCGTGCGGACGGTGATGTAGTCAGTCGCAGGGTTGGGGTAGAGTGACGTCTGGAGAGCAAGTGTAGGAGTCTCGACATCTGTCGAGCCGTCCATCGTCACGCGGAGCTGATCCACTGCGACACCACTATCTCCATTGGCGACAGGGATCAGTGAGAGGATGATCGTCTTGCCCTTGTAAGCAGAGAGATCTGCCTGGATTTGCTTCCAATCCTCGGTGGAGGTCTGAGGTGCCAGTAGCTCTACGGGTGTACCGCCTAGCTCTGCAATCATCACCTTCAGCTGGTCTGGCTTGTCGTCATCTAGGAAGTGACAGAGATAGCAAGAGAAGGTAGGCTTCGATGCGTTGGCGTCAATCGTCATAGGAGCTGAGCGCAGCTCATTCTGCGGAGAGATCTTGTAGCCCTGTACGCGGCCCCCTTCGTCCATAGTCACTGGGAAGAAGTTACCCCAAGAGATGAGGCAATCTTTACTATCCTCAGCGCCTGCATTGTAGGTCTCTACGGGATTGAAGCCGACGCGCTCGTAAAATCCACGTCCTAGAGCAGAGTCAAAGGCGAAGCCGTCTCCGTCGTGGTCGACAGAGCGCCACCCCTTGTCAAGCTTGTCCTTGGTGTCCATAGGACTAAAGAAGGGGAAGCTAGAGATAGGCTCCGAAACGTTTACCGTGACACGACCCTTGGCCGATCCGTTTTTGTTGCTTACAGTAATAGTGATCTCATAGGAGCCGACCTGCTGAGCAGCGACTTGGTACTGTGTGTCACTGATCTTGGTGACGCTGATACCCTCAGGCGCATCGTACTCAATAGAGGTGACTGGGGCCATTGTCGTGTAGTGAAGGTCTAGCGTAGTGGTCTCGCCGATATAGATCTCCGTCATACCAGAGAACTCGACCTCCTCTGGCTTGTCATCCTCTGTGAGGAAGAGCGTGAGCATCTGCTTGAGCATTTTGAAGTCATGGTCGAAGATCATACGCGCCTGATCATCATAGCTATATATAGCTTCATCACACTTGATCCACTTCTTGTCTGGACCTACGAGTACGAAGGTCGGAAAGGAGAAGATGCTGAAGCCGAGTGTCTTGGCAGCTAGCTGATTATCCGATATGAGCGGATAGGGTACAGGGTTGCCGTCGGGATCCTTCGTCCAGTCACCCTTCGTCGGCATATCTTTATACTTGCTACCATCACCATAGATAGCTTCAATAGGCTCACCTGAAGCCTCTACCCAGAGGATCTCAATCTGATTGGTCCCATTGGGACCAAACATCTCATGGATCTTGTCCAAAATACCGAGCTTGTGTATAGACCAGCAAGGATTACACCAAGCGGCAGAGAAGTCTATCAGGATAGCTTTGCCAGACTTGAGGATAGCATCTATGTCGTGCTCCTTACCATTGATATCCTTCGCAACATACTCAGATGAGCGGAGACGCTTTGTCTCCTCCTGAGCATGCGCTTTAGGAGTGGCTAGTAGCATCGTAGTCACTAAGGTGACGAGGACGAGCAGTAGTTTGCTTAGAGTCTTATTCATAAGTGGATATTGAGTTGAGTCTTTATGTAGATGTTATAGAGTGATTGTTAGTAGACGATGACCTTACGCATATAAGAGCCGAAGGAGGTCTCGATCATTGCGACGTAGATGCCTGGTAGGAGCGCTTCGTTAGCCATCAGCTCGCCAGACATATTATATATAGCTGCTATTGTAGCGTCCTCGCCAGAGACGTAGATGCGTCCATCCTGAGCATAGAGCTGTACCTTGACCTCCTGATCAGGTGTAGGAGCTATGCTGCGATAAGCTGCTATCTTGGTCTCGTTGCTGTTGAGGACCTCTGCATTTCTAGCTCCGCCCTTGAGACTCTTGGAGACAAAGGCGACAATGCGCATATTGGCTGCACTCCACTCCTTAGGGATCTGTAGAGATGTGCTATAGGTGTACTCGCCCTTGTCATCGAGGGTAAGCTTCATCCCGCCCCCTCCGAGAGAGATCTGGCGTATCACACCGTGGTGGTAGACTGGCTTGAGTCCACCATCGCTAGCCTTGCCAGCACCGGCCTGTCTGCGTGAGTAGATGTCATCCTCGACGAGATAGAGGTTGAGGTAGAGATTGTCCGCGTCTAGATACTCACGATAAGTCTGCCCGGAGATGGTCAGATCGAGCTGGCGCGTGTCAGGCTTACACTCCTCCTTGATGTCTACGGTGACGAAGGCAGGACGTGCGAGGGCCTCATCGAGTAGCTGATGATTGAACTCGTCTTCTTTTGGAACTATGGGGAGCATCGTGTAGGCATACTTCTCATAGAAGTGCTTTAGCTCCGTGTGTGTGCGGTCTAAGAGCATCGACGGAGCGTACTCGACATATTCACCATTATCACTCTCCTCCTCATAGAAGAAGAGTAGCGCCTCGCTCTCTGGTAGAGAGAAGGTGTCTCGTCCGAAGCCAACGTGATGTGTGACCCATACGAAATGATCTGCATAAGCCTCCTCTGCGAGTACCTTGTCAAGATATCTGTGTCCTGCGGGACAGCTGGAGCAATTTTCTGTAGAGAACTGCTCTAGGAGCACCTTACGAGCGAAGGTCTTCTCTGCGACACCCTTTACCTCGATCTGGAAGCCTGGTAGATCAGTCGTGTGTCCGTTGACCTTGGTGATACGAGCTGTGAGGGTCTGTCCGTTAGCCACGGGGATCCCTTTTGTCTTGATGCGTAGCTCCTTGAGATGCTTGATCGTCTCGGTCTGTAGGTCTGTGTGTATGACTCGTCCTCCGACAGAGTAGGTGATCTCTAGCTGATTGATATCGTTAGCGCCCTCGTTGCGTACGACATAAGATACTCCGAGCTTGCCAGAGGCATCTAAAGCCTTGTCAGTGCGAGGATCAGCTAGAGTGGCTCGGTCATTGACCTTGTCCGCAGGACCAGCGATCATTAGCTGAAGTAGCAGGGCACCATTGTCTCTGACTCGTGAGTCAAAGGGACCATTTGACACATTGACGTAGAAAGCATCCTGAGGCGCATCAAAGTTGTAGTCACAAGAGAAAAAGAAAGGCATCTGCTGATCGGAGATGTTTTTCTCTAAGAACTGAAACCCATAGACGAGTTCATTGAGACCGCTCGTGATCTCGACAGGCTTGTCAAAGCGTACCTCATTCCAACCGAACTCGACATTGGCCGTCTTGGTCACGATCTTCTCGCGCTGTACGATATTGTTGAGGAGCGATACATCGATAGCCCTAACCCCCTTAGCGACGCCGATGCGTACACCGACTACTTGGCACCCCTCATAGGGAGCCAGCATAGAGCGACTAGCACGAGCCCACAGGCCGACAGGCCTATCTCCAAAGGTACCAATGGTCCATCCGATCCCCTCAGGACTAGGGTCTGTATACTGACAGTGCCCCAAGGGGAGATAGGAGCCATCTGCACGGAGCGTCTGCTGTGCAGCTAGGGTGCTAGTGAGTCCTAGCAAGCTCAGTAGTAGAGCTGATGTGAGTAGTAGTATTCTTTTCATTTCTAATAGTGTGTATATGCAGATTAGTCATTCACTAGGAGACTGTTGCAAAAGTCAACAGGCTCATTAGAGTGTCTGTAGCGTACCATAGGGTGTCTGTACGATGTAGCGACCCTGTGGTAGTGGGTAGGAGACAGTCTCCCCTGTTGGGGTGTCTTGTAGCAGTAGCTGTCCCGTCATATCGTAGACAGCAATCGTGAGCCCAGATACATGAGCTATCTGTAGGCAACCATCTTGCCAAAGTGCAGTAGGAGCGACGGCTCCGTGAGGCGTGGCAATCGATAGAGGCTTACCCTCTAAGTCACAAGTGCGCTTGAAGAGACTCCAGACGGGAGAGTCTAGATAGCTATAAAGCGCATCCGCAGGAATACGAAGCTCTATATCGTCAAACTGCTCTGGGTAGAAGCTCCTAGGTGAAGCCTCTGGAGCTGTCGTAGCGAGAGAGGTTATGACCTTCATCGCTGGGCAGTCTCTCAAGATCTGTACACCCACCTTCTGACAAGCTGCGGGGATGGTCAGCTCGGTGAGTAGTACACAGCCCTTGAAGCTTTGCCCACCGATGGTCTCGATCGTACTAGGCAGGACAATCTTGGCGAGACTCTTACAGTCGTTGAACATATCGCCCCCGAGCATCGTCATGCCCTCGCCTAGAGAGACCTCCTCGAGTGCGGTACAGCCGAGGAATGCGTAGTTTTCGATCATCTTGACCGTGCCTGGGACGGTAGCCTTCTTGAGGCCCTTGCAGAAGGCAAAAGCGTATCCCCCTAGGTGAGTGACCCCCTCAGGTATCTCCACCTCGGTGAGTGACACATCGTTGTGAAAGGCCTTCATCCCGATCGCCTTGATACTCTTAGAGATCTGGACACTCTGTAGCTTGGGCATCTCCTCTAGAGAATAGTCAAAGAGTGTATCCGCTGGGTAGAATGTGTCAGAGCCAGGTGCACGCTCTACACGCATGATCTGGGTCTCTGCAAAGTCAAGGCTCTGCAGCTCCTTGAGCTTCTTCCGTATGAAGGTGAGGTCGTGCTGATTGATCTCTCCCTTTAGTGTGAGCTGCTGTAGGGTTGCATATTCACTCTCAGAGATTTGCTGCGATAGCGTGCCAGCTTCTGTTAGTGTCACTTCGCGCTTAGCCCCATCACTCTGAGCCAGTACAGAAGTCGTACAGAGGAGTGATAGGAGCAAAAGGAATAGGTAGTTTTGCTTCATAGTAATTACATATTTGGGTATAACGGTGCTAAGTTAGTGAAAATAACTATTCAAACCTAATAAAATGCTTGATAAGGTTCGGACGCACATTCCAGTGTCAAGTGCAACACACTTACAAATGTAGGAAAAAAACTTCA
>UQDF01000045.1 GCA_900539765.1 uncultured Porphyromonas sp.
AATAGACTACGCTCAGGTGAGGACAGGCGGACACACAGGTCCGCCCCTACGGTGGGAGCCCCCACCCCGACGAGCGGTTCCCCGACGAGCAGTCGACCGAACTTCTGAAACGAGAAAAAACTTCGCTTTTTACTTGCATGTGAACTTAGAAAGCATATCGTTACACGTCACGAGCCGTGCGTACCTACATTTCGTTACTCGTCGAGTGACTCGGCGAAAACTGTTTGTGGTATCTATATTTTTCGTACCTTTGCATCACGTTTTAGCCCAAAGGGGATCGAGCGTACACGCTATGATCTCAAAATGAGGGCGAGCCGCTAGCTCAGCTGGTAGAGCACAACACTTTTAATGTTGGGGCCATGGGTTCGAATCCCATGCGGCTCACGGACGTTCCCCAAATACTTTATAGTGATACAACACTTCAGATGGTCTCTCGGTAGCTTACTGGGAGGCTTTTTTTTGTTTTTGTGGCTAGGGGTAGTGCACTTATTGTCAGCCACCGTAGGCGTGGCAACTGGTCGTGAGGAGGGAAAATCCCGATCTCCACGTGGCAAATAAGAAATCCCCACGTGAGAAATAAAAATTATCCACGTAGGGGAGAAACATTTCCTCCGAAGTTTCATTTGATTCCTCCGAAGTTTTATTTCGTCTCCACGTGGATATTTTTTCGTTCTCACGTGGATATTTGAGATTTTCCACGTGGCGGTGATAGCTTAAATGATCGTTTCGGTCTTTTAGGTGCGATATTGTTCTGTTGCTTTGCGCTATATTTCTTACCTTTGCTCTCAGTACTATCAGCTACCTTATGAAGTCTCTAGTCAAAGTTGTCCTCACGATACTTCTAGCTACGATAGCTTGTCCTCTAGACATGCTAGCGCAGCAGAAGGCGTATACGGTCGTGATCGATGCGGGTCACGGCGGACATGATGCGGGAGCCTGTGCCTTCGGACGTAAGGAGAAGGATATCAATCTGGCGGTAGCACTCTTGACTCGCAAGTATATTGAGGAGGCACACCCTGAGGTCAAGGTCTATATGACTCGATCTACCGACGTCTTCGTTGGGTTGCAGCAACGAGCTAACTTCGCTAATAGGAAGAAGGCTGACCTCTTCATCAGTATCCATACCAACTCAGCTTCGAGTTCCAAAGCATCTGGTACAGAGACCTATGTGTTAGGTTTGCGCCGTGCTAATGATAATCTAGAGGTGTCCAAGCGTGAGAACCAAGTGATCCTCCTCGAGAAGGACTACAAGGAGACTTACGAGGGCTTTGATCCGAATAGTACGGAGAGCTACATCATCTTTGAGTTTATGCAAAACGTGCACCTTGCGACTAGCATCGATGTGGCCAGCGAGGTGCAGAAGTCCTTTGTCAAGCTAGGACGAGGCAATCGCAGTGTGCGACAAGGTCCCTTTCTCGTGATACGAGAGACGGCTATGCCGAGTATCCTCATAGAGCTAGGCTTTATCACAAACAGAGCCGAGTCGGACTACCTCGCTAGTCAGAGTGGTCGCAAGGAGCTGGCGCGAGGTATCGCAGACGGATTCTCTAGGTACTACGAGAAGTATGTACGTGCTACTAGCTCTCAGCAACGAAAGCCACAAGAGACCGCATCTGACGAAGAGCCTGCAGCGCAGCAAAGCAGTACTACGACCTCAGAGAGCGACGTTTATTACCGCATACAGATCGCCTCTTCTCGCCAACCGATGAAGACGAGTGACTCTTACTTTCGCAACGTAAAGGATGTACAGCGCGAGCATCGTGGTCGGCTTTACCTCTATACGGCTGAGCAGTGTAGCTCTCTCAGTGAGGCGCGTCAGGCTCAGCGGCGACTCGCTAAGCGCTACCCAGACTGCTACATCGTACGCTATCGTAAGGGCGTAAGAGATAAAGAAATTTACTAAGAGACACAGTAGCCTCATGCCACAGAATAGACTTATACGACAGACCGTCAAGATAGGGCTTTTCACCCTCTTAGCGATCGTAATCCTATACCTAGGGATCACTTATCTCAAGGGTCTCTCCATATCAGCACGCTCTAAGACTTACTACGTCGCTATGAATGATGTGACGGGGATCAATGTAGCTACACGTGTCTTCGTCAATGGATACAAGGTGGGCTCTGTACGTAAGATGGAGTATGACTACCACAACAATGGCGAGACGATCCTCACGCTCACGCTAGATCCTGACATCAAGCTACCCCAAGGTACGCAAGTGCAGGTCGCCCAGACGCTCTTTAGTGGTGCTCTGGTCAACCTAATCCTCCCTGAGGCAGATAAGGGAGTCTATATCAATTCGAAAGACACCATACCTATGTCCACGCGTGCATCTGCCAAGAGCCTGGAGCAGCTACAAGACGAGTTTGTGCCACGACTCTCCACTACGCTCGGTCGTATGGATAGCGTCTTGCTACAGGCTAATGCGATCCTATCGAATCCCAACATAGAGCCGACGCTAGCTGATGTGCGCCAGTCCGCTCAGCATATCAATGCTTCGTCAGCTCAGCTACAGCAGTCGCTCCGCTCGCTCCCCTCGATTATGGAGCGTATAGATGGCACTTCGACAGATGTGGCAAACTTTGCCTCAAGGCTCGACTCGCTACAGCTACAAGAGACGATAACCAATCTAGAGAGTACCTCGCGTGAGCTCAAGAGCTTCTCTCAGACGCTCAACCAGTCCAATGGCACCGTGGGGCGCCTCCTCAACGAAGATGGACTCTACAACCGCATTGACAGTGTCACGACCAGTCTCGATGCTCTGATCCGAGACATCAAGGCAAACCCCAAGAAGTATGTCAAGCTCTCGCTCTTCTAACCGCTAACCTCTATGACTCGCAATAAAAAGAAGCCACTCAACTGGCTCGATAAGACACTCTTCGTCCTGATGATCCTTGTCATCGTAGGAATGATCGTAGCGCTCTCTGTCGCTGAAGGAGCTAAGCTCTACGTCCTCCTCGGTGGTGGCGGACTGCTCGTTCTCAACCTGCTCTTCATCCTTTACTTCGCACGGCGCAACAGACTATAGGCGAGCTGGAACCATTAAGATGCTCTGGAGACTCTTCATCACATTCGTACGCATTGGGGGCTTTACCTTCGGGGGAGGCTATGCTATGCTTTCGCTCATACAGCATGACGTCGTGGAGAAGAACCACTGGATGACCAATGAGGAGTTCATCGACCTCTTTGCGGTGTCGCAGTCGCTACCAGGGGTCTTTGCGGTCAATATGTCCATCTTCATCGGCTATCGGCTGAAGGGCTACCTCGGAGCGGTGGTTTGTGCTATTGGTGCGACCTTGCCCTCCTTTATCATCATCTTGATCTTGGCGATGTTTTACCAAGAGGTCAACGACAACATCTGGGTACAGCGGGTCATGTATGGCATACGTCCCGCGGTGGTGGCGATGATTGCGATCCCTGTCATCACCACTTGGCGCGCGATGAAAGGCACCTGGCGCATCGTCTGGATACCGATCCTATCCGCTCTGCTGGTCTGGCTCATAGGTGTCTCACCCGTCTGGATCATCCTCGGCTCTGCCCTCGGAGGGATCATCTATAGTATTATGAGAAGGGATTAGGACGGCAAGGCAATGATCTACTTACAGCTCTTTTGGGTCTACATTCAGATCGGTCTCTTCGGCTTCGGTGGGGGCTATGCTATGCTCTCGCTCATCCAAAACGAAGTGGTCCATAAGTACCATTGGCTCACCAACCAGCAGTTTACCGACATTGTAGCTGTGAGCCAAGTGACCCCAGGACCTATCGGAATCAACAGCGCGACTTACATAGGCTATGTTGTCACGGGCGGTAATATCCTCGGCTCGCTACTAGCGACGACCGCAGTGATGCTTCCCTCCTTCGTACTCTGTCTCATCATCTCCCGTAGCTTCCAAGCGTTTAGGAACAATCGTTATGTCGATGCTGCCTTCCTCGGCATACGCCCCGCCAGTGTCGGACTCATAGCGGCCGCTGCCCTGATGCTGATGATACAGCCAGGACTCTGGACGCTCCTCACACTCCCCGCTGGCACGCCGATCACGGTGGACAATATCATCGTCACGGAAAACTTCATCGACTACCGTAGCTTCATCATCTTTGCCGTGACGGGACTCCTCCTGTACAAGAAGTGGGTACATCCTATCCTGCTCATTGTCCTGGCGGGCGTTGCTGGTGCTTTGCTCTACTCTATATGATGATCACCCCTCGATTACATCCTCTCGTTGGCAAGCGAGCTGCTTTCTACACACTGGGCTGTCGGCTCAACTATGCCGAGACCTCGACCATTGCTCGCCAGCTAGCGACCGTGGGCGTGGAGCGCATCTCTGACGAGCATCACCACACGACGGAGCTGGTCCCTGATATCTGCATCGTCAATAGTTGCTCGGTGACTGACACGGCCGATAAGAAGTGCCGCAGTCTCATCAACCGTCTGCACCGTGAGTACCCAGAGGCACTCATTGTCGTGACTGGCTGCTATGCCCAGCTACAGGGCGATCGGATCGCTCAGATGCCTGGCGTAGACCTCGTCGTCGGGTCGGGGCGCAAGAGCGAAATCGTATCGCTCCTCACCGAGCTTTGCCAAGAGCGCAACCAAAAGTGCAACCAGCCCCAAGCAGCTACGCCCCACGTCACAGCTCGCCGAGAGCTACAACACTTCGAGCCGAGCGTCTCTTCGGACGACCGCACACGCCACTTCCTCAAGGTCCAGGACGGATGCAACTACTACTGCACCTATTGCACCATACCTGCCGCACGTGGTGTCAGCCGCAACGGATCCATCGCCTCACTGGTGGCGCAGGCGGAGCGTGTCGCTGAGATTGGTGGTAAGGAGATTATCCTGACCGGAGTCAACATCGGCGACTTCGGACGCACCACGGGCGAAACGCTCCTAGAGCTACTCCACCGACTGACGCAAGTCGCAGGCATCGCCCGCTACCGCATCGGCTCCATCGAGCCTGAGCTGCTGACCCCAGAGATTATCCAGTTCGTCGCTGAGACGGAGCAGTTTATGCCGCACTTCCACATCCCTCTCCAGTCAGGCTCCGACCAGGTGCTACGCCTGATGCGGCGGCACTACGACACGGCACTCTTTGCCGAGCGACTTAAGCTCATCTACGAGCTGATCCCCGATGCTTTCGTTGGTATCGATGTCATTGCGGGTATGCGGGGCGAGCTTCCCGAGCATCACGCCGAGACCTTAGCTTTCCTCCAAGCGCAACCGTGGAGCCAGCTGCACGTCTTCCCTTATAGCGAGCGCAAAGGCACCAAAGCACTTGAGATCAAGCCCGCTGTGCCCGCAACCGAAAAGAAACTCCGCACGAAGGAGCTCCTCGCTCTCTCCAGCGAGCGGCACAACGCCTTCTGCGCTCCCTTCGCTGGCTCAGTCCGTCCCGTCCTCTGGGAGGAGACACGCCACGGAGAGATGATGGAGGGCTTTACCGACAACTATATACGTGTCTCCCAGCCGTACAACTCTGAGTTCGTCGGAGCCATCACCCCCGCACGGCTAGCGCATTGGAGCGTGTGGCGACAAGTCTTCACCACCAAGCGATAAGCCGACCTATGAGCCGTCCCGACCTAGCCATCGTCGTCCTCAACTGGAACGGGCGCAAGCTCCTCGAGGAGTACATCCCGCCCCTCGTGGCGCATACACCGCCTGAGGTGGCCGACCTCGTGGTCATAGACAACGGTTCGACAGACGACTCGCTCGCTTACCTGCAGGAGGCTTTCCCGCAAGTCAAGCTCGTTCGCCTATCCGAAAACTACGGCTTCGCAGGGGGCTACAACCGAGGGCTACGCCAGCTCGACTACCCTTATTATTGTCTTCTCAATAGCGACATACGTGTCTCGCCCTACTGGTGCGACCGTCCGCTGGCTTTGCTGAGGGAGGGCTGCGTTGCCGTACAGCCTAAGCTGCGCAGTGACCGCCAGCCCGAAGCGTTTGAGTACGCTGGTGCTGCTGGTGGTGAGCTGGATCGTTGGGGCTATCCCTTCTGTCGGGGTCGCCTTTTCGACACCGTCGAGCTAGATCACGGGCAGTATGACGATGAGTGCGAGATACTCTGGGCGACAGGCGCTTGCTACTTCGTCAGTGCCGAGGCTTTCTGTAGGGTAGGGGGCTTTGACGAGAGCTTCTTCGCTCACATGGAGGAGATCGATCTCTCCTGGCGGCTCTGGCTCGCAGGCGGTCGTATCCTCTACACCCCCGACAGCATCGTCTACCATCTCGGAGGAGCTACGCTCGAGATGGGTAGCCCGAGGAAGAGCTATCTCAACTTTCGCAACAACCTCCGCATGCTCTACAAGAACCTCCCCACGCGGCATGCCCGCAGGCGCATCCTCCTCTGTCGCCTCCCGCTAGACCTGCTCGCCGCCCTCACCTTCCTCGTCAAGGGGCAGCCCCGACACGCCACAGCCGTGCTACGAGCCGTGCGAGACTTCTACCGCACCCGTCGCCAGCTCGCCCTCTCCACCGACCAGCGCTGGTACCAAGTCACAGCGACCCCGCCCATAGCGCGCTACTCGCTCCTCTGGCAGTACCACCTTCGTCGTAGGCGCACCTACGAGCAGCTCCCCTCGTGAGCCTCCTACTTTAAGAATGTTGACTTTTGCAACAGTCTCACTTTAGGAAGACAAAGTAGACCGCTAGGACGAGGCAGGCGAAAGCGGCTAAATGGTTCCACTGCAACGGCTCCCCACGAAAGAAGATCACCGAGAAGAGCGTAAAGACCGTAATCGACACCACCTCCTGTATCACCTTGAGCTGCATCAAGCTGAAGGCACCGCCGTTGCCGATGTAGCCGTAGCGATTGGCGGGAATCTGAAAGGAGTACTCAAAGAGTGCCAAGCACCAGCTCAGCAGGATCACCAGATAGAGTGGCGTGTGGTCGGTGATGACCCTCATCTGCTCCAGCTTGATGTGTCCATACCATGCGAAGGTCATAAAGACGTTAGAGACCACCAGTAGAGCGACCGTTAACCAAGGATTCATAGATAGATCTGTAGATAAGACATTACGAGACTGTTGCAACAGTCTCGTTACGGAGTGCAAAGTTAGCAAGTCTCTTGCAGTTCTCTTGGCTAAAGTGTATCTTTGTCATAGTGTAAACAGAACCCTAAATATTATGGCAACTATATACGACTTCACGGCCCTGACCTCCGAGGGCAAGGAGCTAGACTTGGCTGACCTGCGCGGCAAGGTGATCCTCATCGTCAATACCGCCAGCAAGTGTGGCTACACGCCTCAGCTGGCTGGGCTCGAGGAGCTACACAAGCAGTACCATGACAAGGGACTCGTCCTGCTCGGCTTCCCCTGCAATCAGTTTGGCGAGCAAGACCCCGGCTCCGATGAGGAGATACGCAACTTCTGTCAGGTCAACTATGGCGTTACCTTCCAAATAATGCAGAAGGTCGAGGTCAACGGGGCAAACGCCCACCCGCTCTTCAAGTTCCTCAAGGAGGAGACGAGCCAAGACTCAGACCTGCCAGTCAAGCCGATACGGTGGAACTTCAACAAGTTCCTCATCTCCCGTGACGGCACTGACATAACCCGCTACGGATCGGCTAAGCTCCCGAAGAACTTAGCCAAGGACATCGAAGCTCTCCTCTAACCCCCGCTAAAGCTATGTTTGCCTCTCCCATCTACTTCTGGCTCATCTCTGGGTTACTCCTCCTCTTCGTTGAGTTACTCACGCCAGGCTTCGTCGTAGCCTGCTTTGGCATAGGAGCTTTGCTGGCGATCCTGCCGGCAGCCCTCGGTGCCTCTGTCACTTGGCAGGTGATCACCTTTTGCATTGGATCGATCCTCGCCCTTTTGCTCCTGCGCCCTATGGTTCGCCGCCTCAGTCGCAACAAGGAGACCGCCCGCACGGGTATAGAGGCACTATACGGACGCACGGCACGTGTCACTGAGTGCATCGATGCCAGTCGTGAGACGGGTCGCATCGCTGTGGACGGGGACAACTGGCGCGCCCGCTCGGTGGCTCCCGACATGGTCATCCCACGTGGCGAGATGGTGCGCATCGTCAGCAATGACAGCATCGTTATGATCGTCGAGCCTATCACAGAAACAACTGAATAACAACTAAAACACTACAAACATATATGGAAGCATCCCTCATCGTACTGGGCATACTCGTCCTCCTAGTCATCTACATCATCGCCAAGGGACTGGTCATCGTCCAGCAGTCCGAGACGATGGTCATCGAGCGTCTCGGACGCTATCTCAAGACCCTCTCATCGGGTATCAACCTGATTATCCCTTTTATCGATAAACCACGCCCTATGACTTGGCGCATCACCGCACCAGCCAGCAAGGGGGGTACGCAAGTGCGCTTTATTAATACGGACCGCATCGACCTGAGAGAGAATGTCTACGACTTCGCTCGTCAGAGCGTCATCACCCGTGACAACGTCGTCACGGAGATCAATGCGGTCCTTTACTTCCAAATCGTCGAGCCACTCAAAGCGGTCTATGAGATCTCCAACCTGCCCGTGGCTATCGAGATGCTCACGCAGACCTCGCTACGTAACGTGATTGGCGAGATGGATCTCGACGAGACGCTCACCAGCCGTGACACGATCAATAACAAACTGCGTGACATCCTAGACGAGGCGACCAATAAGTGGGGTGTCAAGGTGAACCGCGTGGAGCTGCAAGACATCAATCCGCCTCGAGACATCCGTGACGCTATGGAAAAGCAGATGCGTGCCGAGCGTGACAAGCGTGCGCAGGTGCTCACCGCTGAGGGTCAGAAGGAAGCTATGATCCGTGAGTCTGAGGGTCGCATGACTGAGTCGGTCAACCATGCCGAGGGTGAGAAGAAAGCGCAGATCCTCGCTGCCGAGGCTGACGCTCGTGCTACCATCCTTCGTGCCGAGGCTGAGGCAGAGGCCATCGAGCGCATCACCACAGCTGTCGCCAGCACGGGCAGCAATCCTACGCAGTACCTCATAGCTATGCGCTATCTAGACACGCTCGAGAAGATCGGCCGCAACGGCTCCGACAAAACGCTCTTCCTCCCCTACGAGGCGACGGGCATCCTCTCGGCTCTCGGAGGTATCAAGGAGGTCTCTGCCAGCGAGGTAGGCAACCTCCTCACCAAGGTCGGCAAGCACTAGCCCTGCCCCTAGGTACTCAAACCTCTCTGACGCACAGACGTGTAGCCCTTTGTAGGGACGCACGATCTGTGCGTCCGTTGTATCAAAGCAATACGAGTAGAGACTGTTGTAAAAGTCAACAGTCTCAAGTAAAGAATACCCACACTATGAACGACACAGAGCAGATAGCCCACGTAAGGGTTCTAGAGGATGACTCCTACGAGACGCAGCCTCTACTAGATCATCTACACGGCGTGGCGGAGCTGGCGCAGAGCTACGCTGAGCGCATCACCGATGACCCAGAGCTTGGCGAGATCGGTTACCTGCTGGGGCTCCTGCACGACTTGGGCAAGTATCAGGAGGACTTCCAGCGCTACATACGTCAGCAGTCAGGTTTAGATCCTACGCTCAACGGGTGGCGCACCCCGCACAGCCCCGCAGGAGCACGCTACGCCTACGACTTAAAGCAAGTGGGCGGTAATCAGCAGCTTATCAAGATCCTCTCGCTCTGCATCGGGGCTCACCACCGAGGGCTCTACGATGACTCCGAGTGGCGAGGACAAGTTGTTCGTTCTAGTGACACCGAGCGAGCAGTGGCAAACCTAGTCAAGGGACTCAAACCTGAGGCGAGCCAGCTTGAAGAGCTTCTCCACAAAGCCTCTCTGGACAAGGCTACTAAGGCATGGAACAAGATCGATGAGGATGACTACCAGCTACTGATCCGTATGCTTTTCTCCTGCTTGGTAGACGCTGACTTCCTCGACACGGAGCGGTTTATGTCTCCCGACAAAAGCCTTGCTCGTCAGAGTGCCAAAGCTTCGCTAAAAGAGATGCGAAAAAAGCTAGAGGAGTATGTGTCACACTTCAACCGTGAGGGACGGATCAATGAGGCGCGAGCAGCTTTCCTCGACCAGTGTCGCAACCATGGGCGCACGGCTCAGCGAAAGATCTACTCGCTCACGCTCCCCACAGGTGCCGGCAAGACGGTCTCCTCGATGATGTGGGCTCTAGAGCATGCCATAGCGCAGGGGTGTGAGCGCATCATCTACGTCATCCCCTATACCTCGATCATCACCCAGACGGCGCAAACCTTTAGGGACATCTTTGGGGCGGACCAGGTGCTGGAGCATCACTCAGATGTAGATGCCAAGGAGCGACCTGACGAAGCTATGGAGTACACCAAGCTCATGACGGAAAACTGGGATGTGCCGCTCATCGTGACGACCAACGTACAGTTCTTCGAGTCGCTCTACGCTCACCGTGTGAGTCGCTGTCGCAAGCTACACAACATTTGCAACTCGGTCGTTGTCTTTGACGAGGTGCAGATGTTTCCCCCTCGGCTGCTCAACCCGATCTTGCGTGTGGTGGAGAGTCTTCACTACGCTTTTCGCATGGAGCCTCTCTTCTGTACCGCCACGCTACCAGTCTTTGACAAAGATATCCTGTCAGACAGCAAGCGGATCGGTCATGAGTTCTTCTTCCTCGAGGAGCCCGTTCAGGAGGTTGTTCCGTATGATGCCGAGCGCTTTGCACCCTTTGACAAGGTTCGCTACCATTGGGATCCACTCCGACTCTCTACGGAGGAGCTAGCGGAGCGGTTGACCGAGTACGAAAGCTTCCTCTGTATCGTGAACAGTCGCAACGATGCGGCTCGTCTCTATACCGCTCTGCAAGCTCAAGACAAGTCGGGCGATGGGCTGATACATCTCTCACGCAGGATGTGCTCGGCACACATTCAGGAGCGCATAGAGGAGATACGCCGTCGCCTGAAGGCTGGAGAGCCCGTGCGTGTCGTCAGCACGCAGCTGGTCGAGGCTGGTGTAGACCTAGACTTCCCCGTGGTCTACCGAGCGATGGCGGGGCTAGACTCGGTCATGCAGGCCGCTGGGCGGTGCAACCGTGAGGGACGTATGGCAGAGCCTGGCGAGGTCTACATTTTTAGTCTTACTGATGGGACAAATGCCCTTGGTGAGATGAGCTGGGCGCAAGGAGCTCTGGAGGATCTGCTCGATCGGCTGGCTGAGCAGGGAGCTCCTCAGAGAGAGGAGATAGAGCGCTACTACAAGACGTTCTATAATGATGTCGATTGCTTCGACAATAAGAGAGATAAGGAAGTTTCCAAACAGCTTTGGGATGTGGATGACGATCGATGTGAAGAGTTACGCTTCGACTACGAGACAGCGAGCGAATACTTTAAGTATATAGAGGATCAGAGTACCTCTATCGTTGTCCCCTACGACAAAGCGGGGAAAGCGATCATCAAGAAGCTCCAAAGCAACATCCCGCTGACACGACAAGAGTACCGACAAATGAATCGGCTTACCATTAGTCTTTATGAAAACGATTGTTTAACTTTGGGGAGTAGTATCTCCGTTAGCGAGAGTGGCATCGCTTATCTAACCGATGACAAGCTCTACAGCACGAAGACTGGGATACAGATAATCGATCAGACATCAACATTCATGACAGCATAAACATATGGAAGAGTATATAGATAAGGAGTACTGCCTGCGTGTGCGTGGTCCCTTCGCCTGCTTCACACGCCCCGAGATGAAGGTGGAGCGTGTCAGCTATGACGTGATCACGCCCAGTGCAGCGCGAGCCATCTTTTAGGCGATCTACTGGAAGCCCGCCATACGCTGGGAGATCACGAAGATAGAGGTGCTAGCTCCAATCAAGCGGTTTACCATCAAGCGAAATGAGGTGGCCTCTATTATGAGCAAAGGAAGTACCGGCATAAACATCTCAGAGGATCGTAGACAGCGTGCCTCCTACATCTTACGTGACGTGGACTATCGAATCTATGCTAAGATGGTCTACATACCCGTTAGAGACCGCTCAGCTAGCTGTCAGAAGCACTACAAAGAGGAGTACAGCGAAGCCGAGCGCAAGGCGGAGAACCCAAGGAAGTACCAAGAAATCTTCGAGCGCAGAGCCAAAGCTGGGCAGTGCTTCACAATGCCTTACCTAGGGTGTCGTGAGTTCACCTGCGCCTTTGAGTATGTAGACCTAGAGCATGGTGATACACCCTTAGAACCCAAGCCTATCCCTGCGAATCGCGACCTGAGCATCATGCTCTACGATATGGACTTCGAGCGGGATAGGAGGAATCCTCCCGCTATGTTTTATCATGCGCAGATGACCGAGGGCGTCATCCTCGTCCCCCCAATGGATAGTAATGAGATACTGAGATGATCCTACAAGCACTATACAACTACTATGAGGCGATGCGCAAGGCACATCGTATAGCGACCCCTGGACTAGAGGTCAAGCCCATTCGCTGGGTCATCGTCATTCGTGAAGATGGCACCTTCGTCCGACTAAAAGACCTCAAAGATCCAAGTGACAAGAAGAGCAAGGGGCAGGACTATCTAGTTTCAGCTGGACTAAAGCGTAGCGGTAAGTGTCCACCTGCACAACCCTTTTGGGACAATCGCAAGTATATCCTAGGGTATGAAGAGAGTGCCGAAGGGGTGTCACCCTGCACGGACCGACTAGAGGACTTCAAGCGACTCATGGCTGAGATCGCTGAGTTGTACCCAGATAACGCTAGCTTTCAGGCGGTCTGTCGCTTCTACGACCATTATTGTGGAGCTGAGACGCCCCTGCCCGAAGAGGCGCACACTGAGCGCGTTTTAGCATCAGACTGGATGACCTTTCAGCTGCAAGGTGACACAGAGCTCTTAGCTACACAAGATGAAGCACATGACTATGCCGCTCAAGCCTACAGTACGGAGGAAAACCTTGGGCGATGCCTTATCACCGGAGAGGAGAAGCCCCTAGCAGCTTTTCACGCTCGAATTGTAGCTCCAGGCTCTCAGGCGGGTGCGACGATAGCTAGCTTCAACGACCCAGCCTACCTCTCCTATGGTAAGAAGCAGGGCGAGAATGCGCCAATCTCTAAGTACGCGTCTTTTGCCCACACCACAGCTCTCAACGACTTACTAAGCAACCAACAGACACGCTATTCTCTTGGAGATATAAGCTACGTCTTTTGGAATTCGAATCTTGACGATCCTAGTATCAATGAGACCTTTCGTACCGTAATCTTCGAAGGCGTAAAGGATGACGATGCCCAGGAGCCGTCCGACACAGATGATGAGCAACCTAAGCGAAAAGGGAAGAGTAAAAAGAAAGCTCCGAACCCGACGCAGGGTACCTACAAAGTACTTGAGCAGTTCAAAGCTATCCGTGGTAACCGTGGCTCAGGACAGCATTGGGAGGATGAGCGACTGTTTTACGTACTCGGACTCACAGCAGGCGGACGCATCACCATCAAGTATTGGCAGCAGGGAACTGTGTCGGAGATCTTCGACACAGTCTACCAGCACCTCGTCGATATGAACATCGTCAGTTGGGACGGCTTCGTGGACGAGGAGAACCCACCCTTACGCTCCCTCTATGGTATCGTGAAGAGTGTCTCCTCGCCCTCCAAGTCTAGCACCTTCGCCATGAACCTTGTGCAAAGCATCGTCGAGAGCATTCTCAATGGTACCCCTTATCCTATGACCCTCCAGCAGGCCTGCATCAACCGTATCACGCAGGAGCGTACAGTCACCGAGCTACGAGCAGCCATCCTCAAGGGCTGCATCAACCGCAAAGCAAGAATATACAATAACATAACCACACTAGATATGGCTTTAGACAAGCAAAACGACAACATCGCTTACCTCGCCGGACGCCTCTTTGCCGTCCTTGAGCAGATCCAGCAGGCTTCACTAGGCAAAGGCGTCAATGCGACCATCCGAGATCGCTTTTATGCCAGTGCCTCCACACGTCCCAACATGGTGATGGGAAGACTTATCTCACTATCTAACCACCACCTGAGCAAACTACGTAAGGAGAAACCAGGACTAGCCATCAGCCTTGAGAAGCTCCTCGGGGAGATCTTCGCACTGATCCCTGCCGAGGTACCCACATTCCCCGCAACCTTCTCACTTGATGAGCAGAGCCTCTTCGCAGTAGGCTACTATCATCAGAAGGTTAACTCCTATAAGAAGAAAGACACAGACAATCCAACCGAAGAAACAGAACAATAACCCATATAATCATGCTACAGAATAGATATGACTTCATCCTGCTCTTTGACGTCAAGGATGGAAACCCCAATGGTGATCCCGATGGTGGCAACCTGCCCCGCGTAGACCCTGAGACTGGCGAGGGTCTTGTCACCGATGTATGTATCAAGCGCAAGGTACGCAACTACATACAGATGGCGACTGACCAAGGTATCTTCGTCAGAGAGAACTCCGTCCTCAATGATTCCATCAATGCGGCTGTAGAAGAGGCTACAGGCAAGGATGCTAAGACGAAAAACGCTGCAGACCGAGACAAGGCTCGTGCCCTCATGTGTCAGAAGTACTACGACATACGCGCCTTCGGAGCTGTCCTCTCCACGGGCAACAATGCTGGTCAGGTGCGTGGTCCCATCCAGCTAACCTTCGCACGCTCCATTGATCCGATCTTCCCACACGAGCATACCATCACACGTATGGCTGCCACAGACGCTAAGGAGCAAAAGGCTAACGAAGAGGCTGACGATAAGGGAGGCAACCGCACCATGGGGCGCAAAGCCACCGTGCCTTACGGACTATATAAGATGTATGGCTTCGTGACGCCACACTTTGCCGAGGACACAGGCTTCACGGAGGATGACTTGCAGCTCTTCTGGGAGGCACTCCAGAATATGTTTGACCTAGATCACTCAGCAGCCCGTGGACTCATGAGCCTGCAGAAGTTGATCGTCTTCAAGCACGACTCGCCTCTGGGCAATGCGTCTGCGCACAAGCTCTTCGAGCGTGTCTCCATAGCACGGCGTGAGGGGTTCGCAGGTCCCGCACGCGACTTCTCCGACTACACCGTCCAGATCGATCGCAACGGTCTCCAGGGTGTCGAGGTCCTCGAACTGGTCTAGCCCCCTTTCACACAAAAGCCCCTCTCGTAGCGCATGCCACTACGGAGGGGCTTTTCTCTAAAACGCCCTTCTTCCCTATGAGACACTACAGCGACGAGGACCTGCTGACGATCTCCGAGATACAGCACTACTGCTTCTGTCCACGTCAGTGGCAACTGATCACCCTAGAGCAGCTATGGCACGACAACCACCTCACCGCGCTAGGGCAGATCCTCCACAAGCGTGTGGACCAGCCAGAGCAGAGTGCTCGCGTGGGAGACACGATCACGATGAGACGGGTGCCGCTCGTCTCCTACACTTTGGGGCTATACGGGCTATCCGACGCAGTGGAGTTGACCCCGCTACGGGATCAATGCCTGAGCCCCTTCCGACACCCTAAGTACCCAGGGGCGTGGCAGGCGACACCCGTCGAGTACAAACGTGGCAAGCCTAAGACTCACCTCGCTGACAAACTGCAGCTCTGCTCTCAGGTCATAGCTCTTGAGGAGATGTACCAAGTCTCTATTTCCTGTGGAGCACTCTACTATGGGGAGACACGGCATCGCCTACAGGTCGAGATGGACGAGACCCTGCGGGCAACGTGCTACGAGGTGGCGCATAAGATGCACGAGGCCTTTGCGCAGCGTACGCCTATACCAGCGCACTACACCCGTCAGTGCCGCTCCTGCTCTCTCCTCGATGAGTGCATGCCTCGTATCGCATCACACAGATCGGCAAAGAGCTACCTCAAGCATCACGACATACTCACCTCATGAGAAAACTACTCAACACCCTCTATATCCTTACGCCCAACGTCTACCTGCTCAAGGACGGCACCAATGTCGTGGCGCGCGTAGATGGCGAGGAGACCTTTCGCATACCGATACACAACCTCGAGGGAATCATCACCTTCTCCTATATGGGCGCTTCACCGGGGCTGATGCAGCTCTGCGTGCAGGAGGGTGTCAAGCTCACCTTCCTCACCCCTACAGGTCGCTATATCGGTTCGCTAGAGGGTCCCACGAGGGGCAACGTCCTCCTGAGACGTACGCAGTACCGCATCGCTGACGACGAACCAGCCGCAGCGCACTTCGCTGCTCTATTTATCTCGGCCAAGATAGCTAACCAGCGATCAGTGCTAGGGCGCTACTTGAGAGACTATCACCCGACGGAGAGCGTGGAGGAGAGCTTTCAGGAGGCGCTGAGCCAGCTCAAGACTTTGCAAAAGAGCTTAGTCTACAAGCGAGACCGTATGACCGTTATGGGTGTAGAGGGCTTAGCGGCGCAGCAATACTTTGCTCTCTTTCACCACCTCATACGGCGACCAGAGTTCACCTTCGAGGGACGATCGCGACGCCCGCCTCGTGATGAGACCAATGCGCTACTTTCATTTTTCTACACCCTCCTCGCTCACGAGGTTACAGCAGCACTGGAGACCGTAGGACTGGATCCATACGTGGGCTTCCTCCATACGGACAGACCAGGCAGAGCAAGCCTTGCTCTAGACCTTATGGAGGAGCTACGCGCCTACCTCGTGGATCGATTCGTCTTGACCGTCATCAACAAGCGACAGGTCGCACCCTCTGACTTCATCACTCAGGGCGAAAACGGATACATCCTCAGAGACGAACCCCGCAAAGAACTCTTAGCCGCTTGGCAGCAACGCAAGCGAGAGGAGATCACACACCCCTTCCTCCGGGAGCGGATACCCATAGGACTGCTCCCCTATGCTCAGGCGTTGCTCCTAGCCCGATGCCTCCGAGGAGACCTCGACGACTACCCTGTCTTCCTAATTCAAAGCTGATGTACTTACTTGTAACCTACGATGTGAACACCGCCTCGCCCGACGGTGCTAAGCGCCTTCGCCAAGTGGCGAAGATATGCCAAGACTACGGCCAGCGTGTCCAGAACTCGGTCTTCGAGTGCCTCGTCTCTCCCGCCCAGAGGGTCGAACTAGAGGCTGCACTCACGGACACGATCAACCTATCGAGCGACTCCCTGCGCATCTACCACCTCGGCACCAACTACCAGTCTAAGATCACCACCATTGGCAAGACAAAAGGCGTAGATCCCGAGGGCGTGCTGCTCATATAGCGCACTAGACAAGTTCTCCCATGTACTTCTCTGCGAATGCCAAGCGATTAGTAAAAGGGCAGGCTATTCGCACAGGTTGATATACAAGCACATACGCCTCGCAGTCACCGCCAACGCACCGACATACCCACCATCAGTCTTCCGTTCGCAATGGATCATCGTCTAATCCTCTATTTATGCGTACCTTTGAGCATCGCAGTCGCACCCCGCACGGGGTGCGTGAATTGAAACGACTACAGCAAGCTCCTCATCGAGGGCGAGCAGATGTCGCACCCCGCACGGGGTGCGTGAATTGAAACCTAGGTACTTATCTACGTTTGTGCGTGTTAGTGCTGTCGCACCCCGCACGGGGTGCGTGAATTGAAACATCATCTCAAAAAGGTGGCGGGCGGCATCTTGTAGTCGCACCCCGCACGGGGTGCGTGAATTGAAACGTGGTATGTTGTGCGTGGTATCGTCTTATATCCGTCGCACCCCGCACGGGGTGCGTGAATTGAAACGGCTCTGTTTGACCTTTCCAATTATTGGAGGGATTAGTCGCACCCCGCACGGGGTGCGTGAATTGAAACTCAGAAGTTGCAGACCGAGAAGCTTGAATCTGAGTCGCACCCCGCACGGGGTGCGTGAATTGAAACATTTCTAGAGAAGCCATTACTTGAATATTTTGGTGTCGCACCCCGCACGGGGTGCGTGAATTGAAACAACTGTATTGCGGAACATCCAAGACGATCGTTTAGTCGCACCCCGCACGGGGTGCGTGAATTGAAACATTAGATTGACAAGCGTAACAAGTACCACAGGGCGTCGCACCCCGCACGGGGTGCGTGAATTGAAACTTCGGTGTCGAACCGCTTGACGCTAGAGTTCAGATGTCGCACCCCGCACGGGGTGCGTGAATTGAAACGCTCCCTAGAGGGCGAAATAAAAATGGTCGGTGAGTCGCACCCCACACGGGGTGCGTGAATTGAAACAGCAGGCGGGCAAACTCCCAAATAGAGGGCGTCCAAGTCGCACCCCATACGGGGTGCGTGAGTTGAAACCGATCAGTCATCGACATGAAGACCGAGACACTCGGGTCGCACCCCACACGGGGTGCGTGAATTGAAACGTAACTATGAAGTTATCAAATCGTAAAGTCGGTTTGTCGCACCCCGCACGGGGTGCGTGAATTGAAACTATGTACTTGGGTTTTGGTGGCTGTGGAGGGTTTGGTCGCACCCCGCACGGGGTGCGTGAATTGAAACGTCTCTCAGCTGTTGAACGAAGATGAGGATATAAGTCGCACCCCGCACGGGGTGCGTGAATTGAAACACCCACGACAACGGAGAGCAACCCCTATACACAGAGTCGCACCCCACACGGGGTGCGTGAATTGAAACCTTGCTACTCTTCCATTCGGTCGGCTTGATGGTGCCGTCGCACCCCACACGGGGTGCGTGAATTGAAACGACGGCAACTACCTACTAGAGACAGAGGGTAGTGTCGCACCCCACACGGGGTGCGTGAATTGAAACCGACTCCTCGCAGACGGGGAATTGCTCAGTCAGCAGTCGCACCCCACACGGGGTGCGTGAATTGAGGGCTAATTCTTTTTTCCTTGAGGTACAGGGAGGGGCGGGGCTGGCGCACTCCTATCAAATGAGCCTATAAAAACAGGATAGCCACGTGGAAATTCTCAAATCTCCACGTGGCTATTTTTTATTCTCTACGTAGGCGTGAATCATTTCCTCCGAAGTTTCATCTGATTCCTCCGAAGAATTTTTTCTCGTCCACGTGAGCATTTTTTATTTGTCACGTGGAGATTTGAAAATATCCACGTGGGGATCTATCTCTTCGAACGGAAAAATCGTATCGAAAATATGGGATCTCCTGTTTATTGTGGTTCCCTGAAAATGGTTGACTTATTTTTTGCTGAAACTGATGTCGGTTGAA
>UQDF01000046.1:0-2500 GCA_900539765.1 uncultured Porphyromonas sp.
TCGTAACAAGGTAGCCGTACCGGAAGGTGCGGCTGGAACACCTCCTTTCTGGAGACACGAGGCTCTGAGAGGTTGAGATAAGGGGGAGCGATCCCTTAGTATCGAGATCTCATCAAGACCTATCTCTAAGATTGGTGCTATTTCTTCTTAGAAGTCTATAGACGCAGTGAGACATAGGCAGGAGATTGTTAAGTAGGTAACGCGGGGCTACATATTATATAGTAGCATACACGATGAATAGAGAATTAGTTATGAAATCCATATAACATGGAGAATCGATGAAGCGAGAGCGACCCTGAGGCAACGCTCAGAGGCTGTCGGCTGGAGATCAGCAGGCAGGAATAGAGAGCGGTCTCGAGACGTCGTCCACGTGTAGAGCGATAAACCCATGATAGGATATACGCCCTAGGTCATGCATAGGTATGACAGACTAGAGAGTCCTATAGCTCAGTTGGTTAGAGCGCTACACTGATAATGTAGAGGTCGGCAGTTCAACTCTGCCTGGGACTACAAGGGACAACATCTTGTATATCTTATAATAAGATGGACGGGGGATTAGCTCAGCTGGCTAGAGCACCTGCTTTGCAAGCAGGGGGTCATCGGTTCGAATCCGATATTCTCCACACGGATGCTAAGACTGAGCGCAAGCGAATTGAGGCATCAAGAGATCTTTGACATACGTAGCAATAGAAACAATAGAATAGAAACGAGTAACGAGCGTACTTAGCAATAAGTACGAACAAACGAATACAAAGCGAGTAACGATTTTAGATCGTGCGCTAAGTAGTATAACTCAACTGAGAATTGTATCGACGAGAGTTGATGCAAGGCTCAAGGCGAAAAGTTATAAGGGCAGATGGCGGATGCCTAGGCTCTTGGAGGCGACGAAGGACGTGATAAGCTGCGATAAGCTGCGGGAATTGGCACATACGAATTGATCCGCAGATTTCCGAATGGGGCAACCCACTAGACAGGAGGTCTAGTATCTCGTAAGAGAGGTCAACGAGGGGAACTGAAACATCTCAGTACCCTCAGGAAAAGAAAACAAAAGTGATTCCCTTAGTAGTGGCGAGCGAACGGGGAGTAGCCCAAACCGCAGATGTTTCGGCATCTACGGGGTTGTAGGAGTAACACTAATGTACTATACACGTGTAGAAGAACGGATTGGAAAGTCCGACCATAGAGGGTGACAGTCCCGTATTTGAAACATGTTTGTAGACAGAGTTACCACCTGAGTAGCGCGGGACACGAGAAATCCTGTGTGAATCTGCGGGGCCCATCCCGTAAGGCTAAATACTTCCAAGAGACCGATAGTGAACAAGTACCGTGAGGGAAAGGTGAAAAGAACCTCGATAAGAGGAGTGCAATAGACCCTGAAACCATCTGCTTACAAGCGGTAGGAGCCCCCATGCGGGGTGACTGCGTGCCTTTTGCATAATGAACCTACGAGTTACCGTTGCCGGCGAGGTTAAGTACAAGTAAGTATGGAACCGGAGCGAAAGCGAGTCTGAATAGGGCGATTAGTCGGTAGAGGTAGACGCGAAACCAAGTGATCTACCCTTGGTCAGGTTGAAGGATAGGTAACACTATCTGGAGGACCCAACCGGTAAGCGTTGAAAAGCTTTCGGATGAACTGAGGGTAGGGGTGAAAGGCTAATCAAACTTGGAGATAGCTCGTACTCCCCGAAATGCATTTAGGTGCAGCCTTTGGTGTTTCTTGTATGAGGTAGAGCGACTGATTGGATGCGAGGCTTTCACCGGCTATCAAGTCCAGACAAACTCCGAATGCGTACAAGTTAAGCCAAGGAGTGAGGGCATGGGTGCTAAGGTCCATGTCCTAAAGGAGAACAATCCGGACCATCGGCTAAGGTCCCGAAATCACCACTAAGTTGGACAAACGAAGTCAAGATGCGAAGACAGCTAGGATGTTGGCTTGGAAGCAGCCATTCATTTAAAGAGTGCGTAACAGCTCACTAGTCGAGGATTTTGGCGTGGATAATAATCGGGCATAAGTGGTGTACCGAAGCTGTGGGATGTGAATACATCGGTAGGGGAGCATTCCTATGGAGCAGAAGATACAGGGGCGACCTGTGTTGGATCGATAGGAAAAGCAAATGTAGGTATAAGTAACGATAAAGGGGGCGAGAAACCCCCTCGCCGAAAGACTAAGGATTCCTGATCAACGCTAATCGGATCAGGGTTAGTCGGGGCCTAAGGATAAGCCTAATGGCGATTCCGATGGAAGAACTGGTTAATATTCCAGTACTAATATATTGAGTGATGTGGAGACGGAGAAGTGACACTACTGCCGACTGACGGAATAGTTGGTTAAAGGGTGTAGATAATTGGTTTGTAGGCAAATCCGCAGACCGAGTCGAACCTGAGAGTACACTGCGTGCGTGCACAAAGTGATAATGTAGGTAAGCCTGCTCCCAAGAAAACCCGCTAAACAATTGATATATTACCCGTACCACAAACCGACACAGGTAGTTGGGTTGAG
>UQDF01000046.1:5000-18187 GCA_900539765.1 uncultured Porphyromonas sp.
ATTTACGAACTATCTTAACTATCCGAGATATGAGCGAACTAAATGCCAAAATCCCAGCAGGTGCTTTAGCTGAGAAGTGGACTAACTATAAGGATCATCAGAAGCTGGTTAACCCAGCTAATAAGCGTCTTCTCGACGTTATTGTCGTGGGGACAGGTCTAGCGGGAGCCTCTGCAGCAGCCTCTCTAGGTGAGCTCGGCTTCAACGTGCTAAACTTCTGTATACAAGACTCTCCACGACGTGCACACTCCATTGCTGCACAGGGAGGTGTCAATGCTGCAAAGAACTATCAGAACGACGGTGACTCCATCTATCGTCTCTACTACGATACCATCAAGGGTGGTGACTACCGTGCTCGTGAGGCCAATGTCTATCGCCTCGCAGAGGTGTCAAACGAAATCATCGACCAGTGTGTCGCTCAGGGCGTCCCCTTCGCACGTGAGTATGGCGGTCTGCTAGATAACCGCTCGTTCGGTGGAGCTCAGGTCTCCCGAACTTTCTACGCTCGTGGTCAGACGGGACAGCAGCTACTCCTCGGTGCTTACTCAGCACTGAGCCGTCAGGTACACAAGGGTAGTGTCAAGCTCTACACCCGCCATGAGATGCTAGACCTAGTCATCATCGATGGTCGTGCTAGAGGTATCATCGCTCGCAATCTGATTACAGGTGCTATCGAGCGCTTTGCGGCTCATGCTGTGGTGATCGCTACGGGAGGTTATGGTAATGCCTTTTACCTTACGACGAACGCTATCGCTTCTAATGGTTCAGCCGCTTGGCAGTGCTATAAGAAGGGTGCATACTTTGGCAATCCTTGTATGGCGCAGATCCACCCGACCTGTATCCCCGAGCACGGCGACTTCCAGTCTAAGCTAACGCTTATGTCGGAGTCTCTCCGTAATGATGGACGTATTTGGGTACCCAAGAAGCTAGAGGACGCTAAGGCGCTACAGGCAGGTACTAAGAAGGCAAACGATATCCCCGAGGAGGATCGTGACTTCTACCTCGAGCGTCGCTATCCTGCTTTTGGTAACCTAGTCCCTCGTGACGTCGCTAGCCGTGCTGCCAAGGAGCGTTGCGATGCTGGTTTCGGTGTCAATAATACAGGTCTCGCTGTCTTCCTAGACTTTAAGTACGCTATCGAGCGTATGGGTCGTGATGTGGTTGCGGATAAGTATGGTAACCTCTTCCAGATGTATGAGCAGATCACTGCGGACAATCCCTACGAGACCCCGATGATGATCTACCCAGCTATCCACTACACGATGGGTGGTCTATGGGTTGACTATGAGCTACAGACGACTATCCCTGGACTCTTTGCGATCGGTGAGGCAAACTTCTCCGACCATGGTGCTAACCGTCTCGGAGCTTCAGCCCTTATGCAGGGTCTAGCCGATGGTTACTTTATCCTGCCCTATACGATACAGAACTACCTCTCGGATCAGATTCAGGTACCGCACTTTAGCGTAGACCACAAGGAGTTTGACGAGGCCGAGAAGGCGCTCAAGGAGCGCATCCAGCGCATTGCCTCAATGCATGGTAAGCGTTCGGTCGATAGCATCCACAAGGAGCTAGGACATATTATGTGGGAGTATGTCGGTATGGCACGCTCTAAGGAGAGCCTACAGACAGGTATTGAGAAGATCAAGGCGCTACGCAAGGTCTTCTGGAGTGACCTCCACCTACCAGGTAAGGTCGATGATCTCAATATCGAGCTAGAGAAGGCTCTGCGTCTGGCAGACTTCCTAGAGATTGGCGAGCTGATGGCACACGATGCGCTCGACCGTGAGGAGAGCTGTGGTGGACACTTCCGCATAGAGCATCAGACTGAGGAGGGTGAGGCAAAGCGTGACGATGAGAACTTTGCTTACGTCTCCTGCTGGGAGTATCAAGGCGAGGGTCAAGACCCTGTCATGCACAAGGAGCCACTGGTATACGAATTCACCGAGCGTCTCCAGCGTAACTATAAGAACTAAGCAACCCTGTAGATAATCATAGCAATGGATCACAATATAAATATCAAAGTCAAGGTATGGCGTCAGAGAGGTCCCCGCGAGAAGGGACACTTTGAGACCTATGCACTCAAGGATGTGCCTCAGAGCGCTTCTTTTCTTGAGATGATCGACATACTCAACGAGCAGCTCATAGCCGAGGATAAGGAGCCCGTTATCTACGACCACGACTGTCGTGAGGGTATCTGCGGTATGTGCTCTATGTATATTGATGGGCATCCACACGGTCCTGTCGATGCCATCACCACTTGTCAGCTACATATGCGCACCTTCAAGGATGGTGACACCATCACTGTCGAGCCATGGAGATCTGCAGGCTTTCCGATTATTCGCGACTTGATGGTCGATCGCTCCGCCTATGACAAGATTATACAGGCTGGTGGTTATGTCTCTGTCAATACGGGAGGTGTACCTGATGCTAACTCGATCCCCATCCCCAAGCACAAGGCTGATGAAGCGATGGACGCAGCCTCTTGCATCGGCTGTGGCGCTTGCGCTGCTGCCTGCAAAAACGGTTCCGCTATGCTCTTCGTCTCTGCCAAAGTGAGCCAGCTAGCTCTGTTGCCACAGGGTCGTGCTGAGGCGCACAAGCGTGCCAAGGCGATGATCGCTAAGATGGATGAGCTAGGCTTCGGCAACTGTACGAATACCCGTGCCTGCGAGCTGGAGTGCCCTAAGAGTGTCTCCATCAGCCACATCGCACGTCTCAATCGTCAGTTCATCGGCGCTAAGCTGAGCGACTAGCGAGACAAGGTGTCTCATCTATAAATATATAGGTAGTACTTTCCCATTAGAGAGGGTACTACCTATTTTTTTTGATTATCAGTGTTGTCTATCGAATCTCGTGACTATGGCAAAGGTTCGCGGGCTTAAGATATACCGATAAGTTTACTGACTTAAGGTCAGATTGTAATATGCTCAAGCAGCTTCTTCTCGTAGCTCTAGGCGGTGCCCTCGGGAGTACTCTGCGCTATCTTACAGCCATCCTGCTAGCTCGTCACTATACGGGCTCTATACCCTTGGCGACGCTCGTAGTCAACGTCTTGGGCTGCTTTCTCATAGGTCTCTTGATCGGCTTATGTAGTGATACAGGGTATCTTCGGTTGCTCTTTATCACAGGCTTTTGCGGAGGGTTCACCACCTTCTCGACTTTTACAGCCGAGAGCTACGCCATACTCCGTGAGGGAGCTTATGTGTTGGCTATCCTCTACATTGTGGGTAGTGTGCTGATCGGTCTGCTCGCTCTCTGGGGTGGTGTATGCTTGTCACGCAGCATCACACCTTGACGATCTGCTGTCTGAAGCCAAAGGTGCATAGGAGGTGAAAGGTGCGACGTAATGAACTGCCATAAGAAAGCTATTCGTCTTCCCCTAGAAAAGTCTTGCTTCTACCCATTCCTATAAAGGCTAGTATAACGAATCATAGCTGTCTGATGAAATAGGAGGCTTTTCTTTTGCTGAAAGACTTTTATCGGACAGCCATGACAACTTAGTAGCATAAATGTCAAAGCGCTTGTTGCTTGAAGAAGTTTGAATACCTGTTATTCCCGATATTGACAAGATATAAGCTATCTCTGGCGCGAGTTATTGCAGTATAAATGATTTCAGGGGTCATGGGGTCAAAAGGAGAGCGTTCCGACTTGTTCTCCTCGTCAAGAATGATAATAACAGAGGGAGACTCCCAACCTTTGAAGCTTTGGATTGTAGATATTTTTAGGTATGGCTTGTCGGCTGTAAAGAGGGTTCTCCTAGTATACTCTAGTTTTCGATAGCTTGTTCGAAATCCCCAATTAGAAGAATCTCCATAAAGATCCTCCAATTGCTCTTGGCTCTCTTTGGAAACGAATGAGATTTCTGTCTGTTTTCCACTGATCTTACGATAAAGATAGTCTATATCCTGAAGCAAATCCACTGAAGGAGCAAGGATAACAAAGTCCTTCACGGGGCTATTGTCTTTTGTAAGGATCTCTATTATGTTTGTAGTGAGCTTATCTTCGGAGTAATCATCAGATAGGTCTATGTAAGAGATTGTCTGAAAGTTAAGAGCTGAGCTTTGCAGATCCATTTGATCCGTGGGTAGTTCAGATAGGAATGTAGATTGAAAGGAGCTCGCTAGGTAAGCTAATAGAGGATTGGTAAAGCGTAGACTGGTATTTAGTTCTTTATTCCATAGACCTCGTATTACTCCTAATCGTATATCCTTGTTTGCATCAAGCTCTCTGAGGTAAATGTTTTGCTTAGGATCTCCAAAAACGACAAATTCACCTTTTGGCTCTAGGAATCTTTTGACTATCTGGAGCCACTCTGTCTTATAGTCTTGTACTTCATCGACAAAGATGGCTGCGTATCGCTTGGTTCCAGCTATATGGTCAAAAAAAGTTATATCCTCGTAGGAGTTGAGTCTGATCTTAGGTTTGGGGTTACCCTCATAGGCTCTTAGCCTAAAAAACTTATGATAGTGGCAGATCTCTATTTTGTCCCAATAGAAGTCTTCTCGTATCTCAGAGAGTCTAGACCTCAGATAGTTTGCTAGAGTGATATTGAACGTTAGTATCAGTACATTTCCACCTGTCCGCTTGAGTGCATTTATCGCTCGTATAGCTAGTACTTGAGTTTTGCCTGAGCCAGCTACGCCACTTATTTTTTGTTCAGTAGGACGGCTCTGAACGAGTCCTCTTTGTGCTCCTTTAGGCTCTAACCCATGGCGTCCCTCCTGATAGGAGTGCCAGGAAGGAGAGATCAAAGATGCTATCTTCCTCTTTACAGCATCATTAAAGTCGTTGGAGTAATAGGAAAACTTTGTCGTCCTATATAGATTCAGTGAGACCCTCTTGTCTTTGATAAACTCTCCTCCGAATAGAGATACATACTTACCCTCACCCTTTTTTGTAGCCTCTTTAAAAAACTCATCAACCGTGTCCTTGCTGTTCTCTGTAAATATGACAACTTTCTTGATTAGGCTTAGCTTCCTGGGGTCTGCAACAGCTTCCAGCAGTAGCTCTTCGATACTTTCTACAACGCTGTCTTGACATTTCTCAATTAGCTTTAATGGAGATAGGAGTCGAATATTCTCTTTGGGTAGGTTTATCTCTAAGTAGTGGTTTTCACTGAGAGGGTCTGATGGCTCCCATTCACAGTTATGTAAGTCATGCTCAAATAGATTAATGAGGAGCATGCCTCTGTTGGGCCTAACGATGATGAAATCCACTTTAACCTCATTGATGATAGGATCTACATACAGGATGTCATCAACAGATAAGATGTTTTCTAGCCGGTATGCTACTCTTGCCTTTTGATCAGACATTGCCCCACTTTGGATCTGTAGTCTGAGGTCATATTCATCAAGAGGTACTTCATCGGAGGAGGGGTATTGTAACATACGATTCATATCTAGAGAGCACCCATTGTAACAGAAACATCTAGTCATGCAGGTATATAGATGTCCTGTCCTAAGCGTTCGACCGTAGCGGTCGTTATCTTCTTTGCTAAAATAGTCTTGATCTCCAAACACAGCACAAAACTGCTCCATCCTATACGACGCCTTGTTTTTGGGCCCCACACATAGCACGAACTGCTTCCCTTGAGAGGAGGCTACCATACGTGCTATATGAGGTAAGTCAACCTCCTTGACATCAAGAATATTTGAGAAGATGTGAATGATGTTTGGATACTTGTATCCGATAGCGTCTAAGAAGCTTTTTGAATCTTCTTCAGAGGGCGAAAGAGACTTATTGATGCTATCGATCTGTACCCTTTCTTGTGTGATCTTAGATATATTGCTTACAGCACGGTCTAGCGCTTGAGGCGATGGTTCGATCAGGGTTATCTTCTTAATCCACTTCAGCAGGTCACGTTCCTTAAGAGCCTCTACGACGACACCAGACCCAATCCCCTGACCACAACCCCAGTCAACAATCTCAATCGCGCCTTGTAAGTCCTCAAAAGGAAAGTTCATCATCGCTACTCGACACTTACTGGCATGCATCTCCCCGTAGGCTGACATATAGCAATTGAGAGCATCAGAGGAAGCTAGTAAAGCAATGCCATGCTGGAGCTCTGGATGTAGCCAAGGCCTAGCTTTATATAGATCTGCTACTGCTTCGTGACACCAATCAATGATATCATAGATGGAGTGGCAGGAAGAGTCGTTGAGCCGAAGAGCATATTCAGACATACACTATCGTCCTGTTATTGTCTCAGACTGGGGAGTCTCTTGATGCGCTTTCCAGTTTTTCAAAGCTAATTGTTTGGTCGCATTAGCATAACAATACTCGCAAAGGTGAGGACAAGTATTATACTCCCCGATATCCTTGGAGGCCATACATTCACAGAATTCACGTTGACCTCGATCTTTCTTATGCGAGCTGATGAAATAATGATTGTGTGGCAAAAGTATGGCACCTTCAGGTAGTTCTGTATTACCAAATAGTGTCGGTCCTGGGACCTGTTCTATCTTTACCTTCATAAAGTCCATAAGAGCCTTATCTTCGTAAGCTAGTCGAGTGATAAGATCACCATCAATGCAGCGGTTGTGTTCTATCCCATATTTAGAGAGATCAATTCTCTCTCCACAAGTAGCTAAGCGAAAGTTCCAGCCTCGTGCGACATTCATTTCAGATAATTTTTTTGCGAATTCCTCCATTTCACACTCCCCCCACTCTATATAAGAAGTCCCAGCCTGTTCAAGATTGTGCTTCACCTTCTTATATATAGCGATATCTGCATAGCTGAATACTAGCTTTTCCGTATACTCCTTCAGCTGATCGCCTATGTTTTCGACTTTACGCAACAGCTTATCAATCGAAATGTCTTTCGTTAAGATCATCGGATCAAAACGCCAAATGACAGCGCCTTTACCTAACTGTCGGACGAGCTTTTGAAATGTACTGATACGGATAGCTAGCGAGGGTGTGTTTTCAAGTTTTTCCTGCTCGTAGTCGTTTAGAGTGTATTGTATATAGCATTTGATATTGCGCTCTCTCAATAGATGTAGATAAGGCAATAGTGGTAGAGGATTTTTCGACCAAAACACAATGAATCTGGTCTTTGCAAATGATATATAGGATTTGACTCCATTGAAGGGATTTGTCCATACTGAGTATCCCTTTTGAAGTCGATAGAAAAACCAGTCCGAGTAAAACGCTGGTATGTCGGTACTCCTACTTACAGATACTATAAGAGGAGCCTGCATGGTCTTCAGCGTACCATCTTCTGTATATTGTTTTATCTTACTCCATGTAGCCATAATTCTCAATACCTACGTAGAGACTACACTATTGCAAAGATCTTTCTATGGACAATTGAAGCTGATAGTGAGTCTTCAAGACAAAGGTAGCACTTTATTATGATCTTTACACTTCGATTGTCGAGTAGAGTCGCATCATCGTCAGAGACTTAGATTCGATAGCCACGTGGGAAATTTCAAATATCCACGTGGCTATTTTTTATTCTCCACGTAGGGGCGAAACGATTCCTCCGAAGTTTCATTTGATTCCTCCGAAGTTTCATTTCACGCCTACGTGGCTATTTTTTATTCTCCACGTGGGGATTTGAGAATTTGCACGTGGGGAATAGATTGAATCGCATAGCTGGGGGAGCGTGCCCTTCAAATAATGGAGGAGGAGGAGGGGGGGCAGTTGTCAGTGGAGTCCGATCTCTTTCGAAGCCTCTGATCTTCGTCGACGTCTGCGAGCTTTTGAGAGGTTATCTCTTTGCTTCAGATTGACACTTTAGTGTGTCTAAGTAGTGATTTATCGACTGGTATAGCCTTTGTATGACTAAAAAAGAGTACATTTGCAGGGCAGAGGGGTCTACACGTATGGAGCGAGCGAGCTCTGTGTAGTGTAGACATCCCCCCTTGCTTAACACATTAACTATGAACATAATCTTAAACGACAAAGTTATGAAACGCATTGCAATCCTTACAACGATCCTCCTACTCTGTGCCACGCTAGCTGGAGCTCAGGATAAGCAGACCACGAGCAAGCAGTCTGGTGCCGAGATCACAGCTACGGAGACGGAGTTTGACTTTGGTACTATCAAGGAGGTAGACGGCCCTGTAAGCCATACCTTCACGATCAAGAATACAGGTAATGCTCCGCTCGTCCTCACTCGTGTCGTAGCCTCTTGTGGCTGCACGAAGCCTGAGTTCGAGACGGCTCCTATCGCTCCAGGTAAGACAACAACGATCAAGGTGACTTACAATCCGGCAGGACGACCTGGACAATTTGTCAAAACCATCTCTATCTATAGCAATGGTAAGGATGGTAGCTACATCCTACGCATCAAGGGTGTCGTCGAGTAGTCGGTACCTATAGAGAGAAGTCTTATAGTCGCTTGAGGTAGCTTACGCTATAGTCCTAGAGCCTTCATCACGAAGGTAGTGGGGTAGAGTAGCGTGCCTCAAGCGAACTAAGAGAGATCCTTATGGCTACAAGAAGATTGTTGGCTCTCCTGCTCAGTCTCACGGCTACTCTAGGTGTAGTGCGTGCGCAGCAACGTGTGGAGATGATCGACTCACTCTCGGCAATACATAACTTTGGTACGATTGCAGAGGAGCGAGGGATGGTGTCGCACAGCTTCACCCTGCACAACGTATCTGACCAGCAGATGGTCATACTGCGTGTCAATACGGACTGTGGCTGTACGACGCCTACTTACGATCGTACTGCTGTAGCTCCTGGTGATTCGATACCTATCTTGATCACCTACAATCCTCTAAATCGTCCAGGCTCTTTCGTTAAGTATACGCGTGTCTACACCTCTGTAGATCCGAGTAAGCCTATCAAGCTGACGATCAAGGGGAATGTAGCTACACTGGGCAGACAGATCCCAACGAATGCTCGCTACCAGCAAGAGATTGGAGCGCTGCAGGTGAGTAATCTCTTTCTAGACTTCCCCCTGCAACCAGCAGGCGAAGAGAACACAATTCGTCTGATGCTCAATAACCCGACGGGTAACCCTCTTGAAGTATCGCTGGATACGTTGCCTAGCTTCCTTTCTAGTAGTATAAGCCAAGCCACACTGGCAGCTTATGAGCCTGAGGAGATCTTCCTGACGGCGCATACTGATGGCTCTGTGGCTCCTGGCATTCATAAAGGGTGGATAGGCATCTCTGTACGAACGCAAGATAGCGAGCTAGCTCTCTCTGGTGGTGTGATGGTACGCCTTGTGATGCCTCCACACTTTGACAAGGGGGGTGCAGCACCGCTTGCGGACTTAAAAACTTATCAGCGTCTTACAGACTTATCTCCAGAAGAGACTATGTATGAGGGTGCTATCGCTCTAAAGAATGATGGCGAGGCTCCGATGCATATCTACTCTGCGGAGAGTAATACAGCTTTCTTAACGATCTCAGATTATCCCAAGACGATTGCTCCTGGCGAAAGTGGTGAGATACATTATCGGCTTAATCTAGAGGGAGCTGATCGCTCGCATGGAGCTCTCAAGGCAAACTTTGATCTGCTACTGAATGATCCGAATGCCCCGCTACGCAACGTCCTGATCGTCATACCTAAGATATAGCTGTTAGCTAGCGTATCTAGTGCCACTAGTGCACTAGTACTCCTAGGGAATGCTTGGTCCCTCTAACCTCTAATTTCTAACCTCTAATCTCCCGATATGCTCACGAATGATCATCCTGAAAATGACCCTCAGTATGCGGCTCTCAAGGTGAATAAAGGTGTTTCTGTTCAGCCTATGGTCAATCCTTATCTGCGCCAGCAACGGGTGCAGCGTGAGGACTACCCCGCTGAGCGTTATATTGAGGAGATCTTAGCGGGCAATCGCACTTTCCTGGCTCGTGCTGTGACGCTTGTCGAGAGTACACGTCATGATCACCAGCTCAAGGCGCAGCAAATACTAGAGGGGTGCTTGCCTTATAGTGGACATTCCATGCGTATCGGTATCACAGGTGTGCCAGGAGCGGGTAAGAGTACATCGATAGATGCCTTTGGCATGCATCTCATCAAGCAGGGGCACAAGCTGGCTGTGCTGGCGATCGACCCTAGTAGTGAGATCTCTAAGGGGAGCATCCTAGGCGACAAGACACGTATGGAGCGACTCTCTCGTGAGGAGCATGCCTTCATCCGCCCTAGTGCGAGCAGCTCTTCTCTGGGTGGCGTAGCGCGTAAGACACGTGAGACCATTATCCTCTGTGAGGCAGCAGGCTTTGACACAGTCTTCGTTGAGACGGTGGGAGTAGGGCAGAGTGAGACGGCTGTGCACTCGATGGTCGACTTTTTCCTCCTGATCCAGCTAGCTGGTACAGGCGATGAGCTACAGGGCATCAAGCGTGGCATCATGGAGATGGCCGACGGGATCATTATCAATAAAGCTGATGGCGATAATGTAGACAAGGCCCGTCTTGCGGCGCAACACTTTCGCAACGCGTTGCATCTCTTTCCCGCTACCGAGTCGGGCTGGAAGCCGAAGGTTATGACCTACTCAGGACTGAAGGGGATAGGTATCAAAGACATCTTTGATATGATCGATGAGTATCGCCAGACGACTAAGGAGAGTGGCTACTTTGACTATAATCGTCGTCGCCAGGAGAAGTGGTGGATGTATGAGACGGTCAATGAGGAGCTACGCCGCTCCTTCTACGACAATGAGCAGGTTAAGCAGCTACAAGAGACGATCGAGCGAGAGGTCTTAGAGAATCGTATCACGCCCTTTGTGGGGGCGGGGCGGCTCTTAGAGGCTTTTTATCAATCTCTGAAGTGATGTGAGCTCGTCGCAGACTTATAACTTATACAATAATATAGTATGATGGCAGACTTAGACTTTGAGCAGCTCGATCGCAATGCGATCCAGTATCTGCGTGAGCATCTAGATCCCTCCTTTGTCAAGGAGTATGATGATGACGAGATCTTTCTCTATGTCATGGATCTCTGTGACGAGTACTCCGAGGGGATAGATGATGAGGAGGGCTTTCTCGATTTGGATGAGATTGCTTCCTTTGTCTCTAGTCATCTGAGCGAGGATATGGGTGTCAAGATGCACGAAGATGATGCGTATGACCTGATCTCCACGCTCTACGACTACTATGCCGAGGAGGGACTAGTGGACGTAATCGATGCTGACGAGGAGTAAACATAATCGATGCTGAGGTACGCCTATGGCTAGACGTAAGCTAGAGAAATTTGCTGATCTGCATAGCTATCCCAATGTATATGAGTATGGCTATGCAGAGCTTTCCTCCCCAGAGGTGGCTGGACAAGTAGCTGGTAGCTGGGGCGAGCGAGCCTTTGACGAAGATCGCCCACTCATCTTAGAGCTGGGCTGCGGGCGAGGAGAGTATACGGTCGCCCTAGCTCAGCAAGATGTCACACACAACTATATTGGTGTGGATCGTAAAGGAGCTCGTATGTGGCATGGAGCCACAGAGGCCTTGGAAAAGGGGCTCTCCAACGCTGCTTTCTTACGTACGGATATCAATCTCCTACCGCTGGCCTTTGCTCCAGGTGAGGTGAGTGAACTGTGGATCACCTTCCCTGATCCGCAGATGAAACGTACACGGTCCAGGCTGCTGTCATCAGCTTTTTTTGCTAGTTACAATCGCTATCTCAAGCCCGACGGGCTAGTGCATCTCAAGACGGATAGCACTTTCCTCTATGAGTACACGCTGTGTCTGCTAGAGGTGAATGATATCCAGCCCCTAGTGGCTCTGCCAGATCTCTACCAAGAGGAGCAGGTGCTGACGCAGTATGACATACCGCGCGTTCTGACTCATTACGAGAAGCAGTGGCTAGGTAGGGGGAAGATGATCAAGTATATTCGATTTAATCTGCCAGAGCGGGCGCAATGGTTGGAGCCCGAGTGCGAGCCAGAGCATGACGACTATACCAGTTGGTCGCAAGTCCCAGGTGGTCTCTTGCATCAAGTGGAGCAAGCCTTTGCCCAAGAGGAATAAAAGCTTAGAGCAGGAAATAGAAACAAGATATGAATAGCTATACAACCGAACAGGTCCTCGATGCGCTACGCAATGTGCGTTACCCTGGTACGGGTACGGACATTGTCTCTTCAGGCATCGTGACAGACGATATACAGATAGAGGGACGACAGATCTCTCTGACGCTACACTTCCCCCGTGTGCGAGACCCATTTGCTCGCTCCGTGGTCAAAGCGGCTGAGACTGCTATCCTCACCTTCCTCGATGCAGAGGCAGATGTGGCGGGGCGTATCAAGGCAACCTTTAGAGAAGAGCCTGAGCAGCCTGAAGTGGAGAACCCGCTGCCGATGGTCTCTAATACGATTGCTATCTTCAGTGGCAAGGGTGGTGTCGGTAAGAGTACTGTCACGAGCAACTTAGCGGTGGCTTTAGCTCGCCAAGGATATAAAGTAGGGCTTCTCGATGCCGATATCTATGGTCCCTCGATGCCGAAGATGTTTCACTGTGAGGATGCACGTCCTGTCGCTGAGGAGGTCGATGGCAAGGATCGTATCGTCCCCATTGATGTGGCAGAGGGGATTAAGATGCTTTCGATCGGCTTCTTCGTACGTCCTGATCAAGCACTCCTATGGCGCGGTACGATGGCCTCGAATGCGCTCAAGCAGCTACTCACAGAGGGACTCTGGGGAGAACTAGACTACTTACTCATTGATATGCCTCCAGGGACGGGAGACATAGCCCTGACGCTGGTTCAGACGCTACCGCTCACGGGGGCTATCGTGGTAACCACACCACAAGAGGTCGCTCTCGTTGATGCTATGAAAGGGATCAACCTCTTTCAGACCGATCCTGTCAATGTACCGATCCTCGGCTTGGTGGAGAATATGTCTTGGTTTACGCCTGCCGAACTGCCCGACAATAAGTACTACATCTTCGGGCGTGATGGTGGTAAGCGGTTGGCTGAGCAATTTCACATCCCGCTCCTCGGTCAGCTGCCGCTCGTGCAGGGTGTCTGCGAGGCTGGTGATGCGGGAGAGCCGATAGCAGCGCAGAGTGACCAGATGATGAGCCATTACTTCGCTGAGCTAGCCACGGTTGTGACTGAGCGTGTGCAGGAGAGGCTGTCGATGGCTCCCGCCACAAAGCGGGTACATATATCGCATTAGGCTTTAGGGATTAGAGGTTAGATCTCTTCTCGTGTCCTTTGGGGGCTAGTTTCTCTAACCTCTAACTCGTATATTCAATTAGTAAATGCAACTCATACCTACAAAAAATGGATCGCACCCT
>UQDF01000047.1 GCA_900539765.1 uncultured Porphyromonas sp.
CTTTCATAGTTGTTGGGGTTGGCTTCCCAACTGTGTACTATTTCAGGAGAGGACAGATTTGAGATTTTCCACGTGGATATTCGAGAAGGGAGGGAGTCGGACGAGTCTCCCCGTAAAGATATGTAGTTAGAGGTTAGAGATCGGAGGGGAGCAAAGGCTCTACCTGCGCTAGCACATCGTCCAGGTCGGCTAGGGTAGGGGCTTGGAGCATCGCTATGCGTAGCGCACGAAAGTTGGGGATGCCCTTAAAGAGTGGCGTAGCGGCTAGGTGGCGACGACTGTGCAGGATGCCTCTGCGCTCGTCCAGCTTCTCTATATTCTTGTGAACGATCTCTTTTAAGATCTCTAGCTGTTGCTGAGAGGTTAGCTGTGGTGCTGTAAAGGAGGGGTCGACGGCAGCGCGCATTTCGCCAAAGATCCACGGCTGTCCGATAGATGCTCGTCCGACCATCACCCCATCCACCCCATAGGTGTCAAAAGCGTGCCGTACCTCCTCGCCTGTCGTTATGTCGCCATTGCCGATGATCGGGATTTGGATCTTAGGATTGGAGCGCACCTCACCGATCAAAGTCCAGTCGGCGCTCCCCTTGTACATATCGCTACGAGTACGCCCATGAATGGTCAGAGCAGCGATACCGCAAGCTTGTAAGCGTGGTGCCAGATCTGTGATGATAAGGCTGTCGTGATCCCACCCTAGACGCGTCTTGACCGTCACGGGGCAACTCGCCACAGAGACTACCGCTGCGGTGATCTCTAGAAGCAGCTCGGGATCACGAAGCATACCACTGCCAGCCCCCTTGCCTGCTACCCGCTTGACCGGACAGCCGAAGTTGAGGTCGAGTAGATCAGGCTCTAGTTGGCAGGCGATACGAGCCGCTTCGCACATCGTCTCCACATCACGACCGTAGATCTGTATGGCGACGGGACGCTCTGCTGGGTCTATACGCATCTTACGCATCGTGCTGGGTACGTAACGCACGAGCGCATCGGCACTGATGAACTCGGTGTAGACGAGGCTAGCTCCAAACTGCTTACAAAGCAGGCGAAAGGGTGCATCGCTCACATCCTCCATCGGTGCGAGCAGTAGCGGTCTAGAGCCTAAGTCGAGGGAGCCTATCTGCATATCTATTCGTTTGTCGGGGCAAAGCAGGTAAACTGTACCGCACTGTAAGACTTGTGCCAAGCGAAACGAGCAGACTCAGCAAAGTCCACCGTGTCAGGGTGCTCTAGTATGAAAATGGAGCTAGGACACCACGCTTTACTGGTGAAGAGTAGGTCGGGTATATCCTTTATCCATGGCAAGTTATAAGGAGGATCGGCAAAGATCAGGTCGTAAGGCTCTCCATCGTACTGACGTAAGTACTGCTCTACAGAGCGATTGAGGACTAGGAGTTGCTTGGTCGAGAGGATCTCCTTGTCTAGCGTGTCAGCGGCCGACCGAATGAATGCTGCATGCTTAGGATGCTTCTCGATAGAAGTCACCGAGGCTGCTCCCCGTGAGACAAACTCTAGAGAGATACTTCCGATGCCCGCAAAGAGGTCCAGTACCCGCATACCCTCTACTTCATATTGTGCCGAGAGACTATTGAAGAGAGCCTCCTTAGCTATATCCGTCGTGGGGCGGAGTGTCAACCCTTTAGGTGGGGAGAGACGACGACGACCATATTTGCCTGCTATAATGCGCATGGTAATAACTCAATCAAGCGTACCAATAGTCTATCGGCATGACAGACACGTCCCAGTCGGCAGTCGTGAACTGTCGGTGAAGCGCCTGCAGTAACTCACCAACCAAGCTATCAGTGCCAGCCGTCCCATCGGATAGTATTATGGATACAGGAGCCGAGTGATCTACTGAGCTGTCCAAGTATACCTTACTTAAGAAGTAGAGGACCTGGTAGAGATGATGCTGCCACGAGCGGTAGCGAGGCCAACTATAATGGTTTGCTCGAAGCAAGTTGCCCGACTGACATAGTACCAGGTCGCACCCGCCCTCTATCAGTTCGACCCCCAGTGAGAGTCCAGTCTGAAGAGAAGACTGACGCAGCACCCGCTGTGCAAAAGGTAAGATCGTAGGGATAAACCGACAAGCCACGAAGCTACGCTGTAGGAAGCCTTTGAGTAGATGGCTAAAGCCCACAGCCAAGCCAGGCTTGCCATCGCCCAGAGCGTACGAATCGCTATAGTACTGCTCCTCGTCAGCAAAGATAGGAGCCGTCAGTCGCCACCAGTGTACGTCTTGCTCTCCACTCATACCACTCGGTATGACTACGTAGTGAGAGGCGGGGTAGAGTACTCGAACCTCTCCCTCAGGATCGCTGAGGATAGGGTGCTGTGCGATAATATCTCCCCATAGAGCAGAGACACGAGACCAGTCTATTGGTACAAACTGGCTTTGCCTCCTAGTGTGATAGCCTTCCTGTGCACCCGCCTCTGTCTCTTCGTCTGAGAGGTCATATAGATAGACAAAGCCATCTGCAGTCAGTCGCAAGGTGAGCGATGAGACTGCAGATGTCATAGTGTCTTTAGGAAGTGCTGGAGGCTGCTGCATAGTAGCTATAGGTAGCGTCAGACAATAGGCTTCAAGCTATCAAATCCGCCCATCTGTCGAGAGATAGACTATGCCCGACAATGAGAATCAGCGGGCTACGCTTTGAAGTCTATTGTCTGTATCGGTAGATCAGCGTGTCTCATACAGATAGTATAGAGACAGAAGAGAGAGCTACCTCGAGAGTTACTCCCAGTTACCCGTGTTCTTGACCTCCTTGAGAGATCCTAGAGCGAGTCCAGGGTATCCAGTACCTTGGTAGCGAGCCTCAGCATCCTTGATGGCTGAGTTGAGGAGCTTATGATCCTGGTCAGCTAGGTAGACAGATAGAGGTACAGCTGTACGGAAGACAGGTACCATGACGACATCCTCTCCGATCTCCTGAGCGACAGATGCTGTGTCGATCTCTATGACAGACTGGGGGAAGCCAGGTACTTGTAGAAACTCCTCAGGTGTTATGCCACTCTTGAGTAGAGAGTCTCGTGCGCTGACCCACACCGTATCACGTGTGATAAGTCCCTTGGCAGCAGCCTCACGCTCATTCATACCAGCCTCACGCATGGCATCGGTGTAGTCACCCTCAGAGCGAACGTAAAAGACCTTACCATCAGTAAGGAACTGACGCAGCTCATCTACGGGAGCATAGCGGTTGTAGACATCGTGAAAAGCTTTCTCTACATGTGCTACCTCTTTCAGACGCACCTGGATGGGAGCCTCACGAGCAATGCGTGTCTTGGAAAATCGCTCTGGTGTCAGGATGCTCATGACTGATAGATAGCCCACGATGACTGCTGCTACCAGCAGAAGGACGGTCATTAGTTTTCTCATAATATCGCCTATAAGTTTTGTTGTGTTGATTACACTAGTTAGATAATGTGTCTGTTAGATACCTCCAAAGAGTACGAATCCGAAGAGGACAAACCATTCACGCCACAAATATACGCTTTTCTCAATAGATAGAGCAACATTGGAGAGCCCAACTGCTCTAGATAGTTCACTCAAACAGCTACGAAGGAAATCGAGAATCCCTCTGAGAGGACATTTCTTGTCTTCTCTGAGGGTGCTTACTGATTCAGCATCAAGACAATTAGCGTGTGGAGTAAAAGCGTTACCTTTGTATCGTAAGATAATCACACAATGCTAAGCAATACAATTTTTCTATGAAACAAAAGATCAGTATGCTCTTAGTGGCTTTAGCCACGCTAACGCTCTTCGGAGCTTGCAACAATGACAACGAACCAACTAAAGACTCCTTCGAGCTAAGCGTAACACCAGAGATGCTGCAGCTGGAGGTAGGCGTTCAGAAGCAACTAACGATCACTCCTGAGGGAGTTTCCTACAGCTGTAGCTCCTCTGATGAGTCTGTCGCTACAGTGGACAATAAGGGCGTCGTCACTGGTGTCAAGGAGGGTGAGGCTGTCGTCACAGTTATGGCTAAGGAGCAGACCAAGACTGTCAAGGTGGTCGTCGTCAATCGCTATATGGGTCTACATAGTGGAGATGATATGATCGCTCCGATATATATACCCTTCTTCCCTGATCTTGCTGTAAGTAAGGAGGCGCAGAAGCAAGTCATTGCTGCCAATGAGAAGTATGACTGGGTGCTCTATAGCTATGACGATGGCGATGACGATCATGACGATGATGGCGACACGGGGGATCATAGTCATAAGATGATTCAGATGAAGGCACCTAAGCATGCAAACGGAGCCTATATGGACAATCGTCTCATCATAGATCTCTATTATCACTATATGAGGGCAGATGATATATACTTCGACTGCTGGACGAGACCTCTATTTAAGAAGGATGTCGTCAAGGCTGCTCACGAAGGATCTGAGGAGGATATCAAGCTACTCCGAAGCATCCTGATCCTCTACGGCTTCACAGAGAATGTACAACCATCGAAGTATAAGAGCGGACAGCTAAACTTCGAGGGATACAATATGACGCAGTTCCCCGAAGGACCTATGTGGGGGTCTACCTATTGTACCAAAATTGAGGGTGCGGACTCATACTACCTAGAGTTTCAGGTAGTCCAAAGGGCTCCAAAGAAGTAGTCCTCTCCTGCTAGAAGACTAACATAATAGAGGAGAAATACCCAACCACTGAATTTCAGTGGTTGGGTATTTCTCTTTGTGCCTTCAGACGAATAGCTTCGCTGTCAAAGAATAGGGGCAATCGGCCGATGAGCCGACTGCCCCTAAGCGTATTATGTCGTCAGGCATTGCCTGACTTAAAGCGAAGTCTCAACGCCTGTGGACTTAGAGTGCGTCAGGACCAGAGACGTACTCGAAGTTGCCACCACCTAGACCCTTGTAGGTAAAGGTGATGGTACTATTGGTGTAGTTTTGTCGTAGACCTGTGGTGATGACGTACATCTGGTCGATGCCGTTGGTCTGTGCAGGCTTGTCAGCATAGTGCGACTTGAGGATGAGCTTGAGACCCTCCTTGATACGCTCGAGACGCATTGCTGCGAGCTCCTCGGCAGACTTGCCCTCCTCATCGGGGCGCGCACCGACACTCTTGCCACCATCGAGGTTGAAGTTCTTGTAGTAAGCACTACCACAGAACCACCACTCCTCATTGTCGGGGTACTTCTCGCTGATGTAGTCGGGCTTGTTAGCCTTGACCCAAGCGTGTAGTATCATATAGTCATCGGCCGTCAGTGTGAAGCGGATCGTCGGGTCGAAGATCCACTGCTTGCCGATGTTGACAAACTGGCTTGCGGTCTGAGCCACACGCCAGCGGTCGCCCTCGAGCTTGAAGCTCTGGTACTCAGGCGTGGTGACCTTGTTGTCAAACCACTCGTAGACCACGATAAGCTGATTACCAGGCTGAGCGTACGGCATGCTCTGCTGCAGTAGCTGCGGAATGTACCGCTCGGGGAGCATCGAGCTGCTAAAGTTGCCGTACTTACTGCCCATAGCTTGGTACTCTGCAGGTGAGATGACCTTGTAGGTGCGGTTATCAGCGAGACGGTCTCCGATGAAGAGCATATTGCGCTGCCCATCAGCGAGAGACACTTTCGCTAGGTAGCTAGTACCCTTGTCAGCATAGGTGGTGGCTAGGTACTTGCCCAGCTTAGCGATCTCATCTTTAGAGAGCTTGTTGGGGTCTGTTGCCGTGAGACCAGCTTTGGTGGCGTCATCGGCAGAGACCTTGACAGAGATGAGTTTGTCCAGAGCAGCGTCCTCTGCGGGGTGCTGCTGCATAGCGTAGGATACGGTCACGGCAGAGCCTTTGCCCCACTCGGGGTACATCTTAGCCACGAGGGCTGGAACATACTTTTCGGGAGAGACCCAAGCGGTGAGCGTGCGGTTTGTCTTGACATAGTTCGCCTCACGCTTGACCTCGTTCATAAACTCTTCCTTGTTGGACCCCGTGTATCCAGACTCCTCTTGCTTGGTAAAAGCTGAGGCTATTGTCTTGTAGTCGGCATCGGTGAGTGCGTAGGCGACACTCTTCTCTATTGGATGGTCTACCGAGTCAAGGTCGTTGTATATCTGCTCCATAGGATTGCAGGCGGTGAGCAGCAGGAGTGCTACGACTGCGAGGAGCTGTGTGATCTGTTTCATATTATTTGCGTGTCTTAGAGTTAGAAGTTGATGCGTAGACCAGTAGCCCAGTTCGTACCAAAGCCGTAGTAGACGAGTGCCGTCTGCATGTCGTGATTCTTACCATCGCGAGCATCAGAAATGTACTCGGTGTTGGTCACGTTATTGACGTTGATGTAGACGATAGCGTCACAAGAGCCGATGTTAAAGCGATAGTTAGCACCGAGGTCTAGTGTGACGTAGTCGGGTAGGCGCCAAGCGTCCACCTTGTCGGTCTCCTTGGTACGGTTCGTCGGGTCAAAGTCTGCGTAGTTCTTGCCCGCATAGTTGAGGTCCGCTTTGAGACGGAAGTCCTTGAGTGCCTCCCATGAGATACCGAGTGCAGAGGTCATCTGTGCTGAGTTACCAACGTGTACACCCTTGACAAAAGCATTGATCGTGCCGACATACTGCTGTGCATCGTCGAAGACATCGGCCTTGACATCGTCTGCCCAGATCCAGTCGCCCCAAGAGAACATGAAGCGAATGTCTAGTGGCTTGATCGGTGTATAGGTAGCCTCCAGCTCGACGCCTGCATGGCGAGCATCTAGACCAGAGATATTGGCCGTTGTGTTGTTGCCCATACTACGTGTGAGGCTCTTGTCTAGCCACTTGGTGTAGTAGCCGTTGAGGTCGATGCGTAGGTTTTGCATCTTAAAGCCGTAGCCTACCTCGCCCGTGAAGACGCGCTCATACTTAGCGCCTGTATTGATCGTCGTGTTGTAGCGGAAGAAGACATTGCGAAAGTATGGCGCGATGGTGAAGTATCCTGCATTGACAAAGACGTTGCTGTGCTCGAGGAACTTGTAGCTCGCTCCAGCCTTGACACTCCATGGGAGGTAGGTCGCCCAGTCAGAGACGATCTTGTCGGGAGGTGTCAGCGGGTCATACTGCTCACCCGTACCGCCGAGGTTGACGTAGCGATAGCCCTTGTGCGAGATAGCTCCAGAGATGAAGGCGTTGAAGTTTTCGCCTGTGAACTCACCCTGTGCGAAGAGTCCGTTCCAGAGTACCTCACCGATGTTGTCGTACTGAATGTAGTCGCCCACCTGTAGAGGCTGGTAGGGGTTGTGGTACATAAGCTTGGTCGATGAGTTCTGCGGCTCTATATAGTAGTCACCACCGAGTAGATCCTCGATCACCTCACGGTGTATACCCTGGTAGAAGCGTCCGTCGAAGCCTGCGGTCAGCTTGAAGAGGTCGCTGAACTTATTGGTGTAGTAGGAGAGTAGGCCGTACCAGTTGTGCGAGTTCATCGCATTACTGAAGATGAGCTGAGAGCCATTGTCAGAAGCTCTATTGGCCTCCATAACACGATTGAAGTCTAGCAAGCCATCGGGAGTGCCCATAAAGGCTGCTGGGTCTTTCGGGCGACCTGTGTTGTAGTCGAGTGTCAGCCAGTCGGTCTTAGCACCACGGATACGACGGCCACCACCATTAGAGATAGAGGCGTAGATAGAGGTGTAGATGCTACTCTCCTTATTGATATCCCAGTAGTGATTGAGCGAGAGCTGAGGCTTGTGATAGAAGTTGCGAGCGTAACCACCACCCTCTACACGTCCATTGATATATCCGTAACCACGATTGAGGCGACGACCCTCAGCCGCGTTGTGGTAGTCCTCGATGAGGTACATCTGTCCACGCTGGTTGTGCCACTGAGGTGCTCCAAAGGCGGTGAAGGATAGACGGTGGTGATCGTTGATACGCTTAGAGACATTGACGAAGTAACTCCAGCCTACGAAGTTGGTCCCGTCTACGTATCCATCGCCTTGGCTACGAGAGCCTGCGAGAGAGATGGCCCAGCCATTGTCCATAAGTCCCGTCGAGACATTGAACGAGGTCTTGAGGAAGCCATCATTACCTACACCCGTGTAGATGCTACCGCCTTTCTTAGCATCGGTACTCTTGGTCACCATATTGATGGTACCACCGACAGAAGAAAGACCTAGCTTAGAGGCTCCTAGACCACGCTGCACCTGGATGAAGCTACTGACATCGTTGAGTCCAGCCCAGTTGGACCAGTAGACCTTGCCTGACTCCATATCATTGATAGGCACACCATTGATTAGGACACCTATATTATTAGAGTCAAAGCCGCGCAGGTTGATGCGAGAGTCACCGAAGCCACCGCCGCCCTTGGTCACGTAAACGGAGGGAGTCGCTTTAAGTAGCTCAGGGAACTCAATGTTTGGAGCTTGCGTCTGGATAGCTTTCATCGTGACGTTGGAGACGGGCACTGGCGTCAGTCGATCCTTGGGTACGACCGATGCGATGACGCGTACCTCGTCTAGTCCGATAGCACTAGTCGCCATATAGACCTTGCCAAAGTCATAGCTACCCCGTGCAGAGGCTGGGACGCGCAGCGTCAGGGTCTCATAGCCTATGAAGCTCACGGTGAGCTGACTACCGGCCGCCACATTGAGCTGGAAGGCTCCATTGCTCTCTGTGTAGGTCCCTGATGCTCCTCCATCTGTGTAGACAGCTACACTAGGTATAGGCTCATCTGAGCCCTCCTCTAGTATGGTTCCCGTCACCTGCACCTGTGCAAGTGCCGAGATGCTACTCGCCAGTAGGAGTGCGAGTGCTGTGATGATAAGTGATAAGCGTTTCGCCATATATTCTGTAAGTGTTAGTGATTAGTATACTGGACGTTAGTGTGTGAAGCCTTTTGGGAGTGCTCCTCAGAGAAGCCACTCCATCTCCATTCACTTGCAAAAGTAACTAAACATCTTAACAAATGCCACTCTAAGCTGTTTCGTTTTTGTTACGCCTAAATTCTGCAAATTAGATAGTTTGAAGAGAAGTGTAATGATATATGGCTCCACTTGACGTGTAGTGATATGTCAAATAGCTACACGTTACAGCTGACTTGGGGATGGACGCCCCTCGCTAGATACTAGCCGTGCGTCCCCACAAAGGGCTAGTCGTAAGATTTGCTATATCTAGGAGGAGATGACACAAAAAAAGCCCAGCACCTCTCAACGTATCGTATGAGTAGCACTGGGTACAGAAGACGTAGGGAGTGTCCCCATGGGGACTCCCTACGCAAATATTCTAGTCATCAAAGAGACCTCTCTACTCGCTGAGCGTACCAGCCGCTCGAAGCGTGGAGTCTCTAATAAGTCTTTAAGCGTCTAGCTCCTCTTGACGAAGTGACTGCACGTAGCGAGCCTTCTCCATCATACGACGCTTGACGTCTGAGGGCTTCTGAAATGCTTGGCGCTTGCGGAGATTGCGAATGGTACCGATGTCGTTGTACTTACGCTTATAACGCTTGAGTGCACGCTCGATGTTTTCGCCCTCCTTGATTGGTACAATTATCATACTTGCTATTTATTTGTATTACGTTTGTTGTGATGAGAATATTTCAAGGATAGTACGTCTATCCTTACTTCGGAGGGCAAAGGTACGAACTTTATTTGAACTAGCCAAGAGTTTAGCGCAGCTTAGTAGGTTAAGTGGCTAATTCCTATTTTGAGGTGCTGGGAGAGAAGCCTCCCAAAAAAGCTAACTGAAGTGAACGGCGATGCGGTAAAGGAAGAAGTCTCTATTTCGAGTTATTGCTGTCCGATAAAAGTCAGAAATTGCGTTTCGCCGCTACGTGGAGAATAAAAAATAGCCACGTGGATATTTGACGTTTCCCACGTGGCTATCGGGTTAGAGGTTAGAAATTAGAGGTTAGAGACGTGATCCTGGGATCACGTCTCGTCGGTTTACCCCACTTGCTTTTTAGCTCAGACCCTCGATGACTCCATCAACGATGTCCATGTGGACGGCTTGTGGCTCCTTGGGTAGTCCTGGCATACGCATGATGCTGCCCATGATGACAACGATCATCTCAGCACCGCTGTTGAGAACGATATCCTCGACCTTCATATCGAAGTCGCGTACGTCGCCATAACCCTTGGGATCTGCCGAGAAGGAGTACTGCGTCTTGGCGATGCAGATAGGGTAGCGCTCCATATTGAGCTCGTGGATACGGGCGAGCTTCTTCTCCGCCTTGCTACTATAGGTGACGTTGGCAGCGCCGTAGATGCGCTTAGCGATATGCTCGACCTTTGTCTTGACTGGCTCGCTGAGCTCGTAGACGTGATCGATAGGCTCTGAGGGGTGCTCCTCGATGGTCTTGACGACCAGCTCAGCTAGCTCGGTAGCACCCTCGCCACCCTCGCTGTAAGCATTATTGATCGCAAAGCCACAGCCTAGGACCTGCTCGCAGTGATTGCGTACGATCTCGATCTCCTCGTCGGTGTCGGTAGCGTAGCGGTTGAAAGCGACGACCACCGTCTGCCCGAAGTTGTGCAGGTTGTGCACGTGACGATCGAGGTTGGCTAGACCCTTACGGACGCCCTCTATGTCCTTCTCGTAGATCTGCTTCTCGTTGACATCGCCGTGCATCTTGAGACCCGCTAGGGTAGCGACGATGACTGTCAGCTTGGGCGTGATACCAGCTACACGGCACTTGATGTCGAGGAACTTCTCGGCACCGAGGTCTGCACCGAAGCCTGCCTCCGTGATGGTGTAGTCGCAGCAAGACATAGCCATCTTCGTAGCGATGATCGAGTTACAGCCGTGGGCGATGTTGGCAAAGGGTCCGCCATGGATGAAGGCGGGTGTCCCCTCGGTGGTCTGTACGAGGTTCGGCTTGATCGCATCCTTTAGGAGGATGGTGATAGCACCTCCGATGCCTAGATCCTTGACACGAAATGGCTCCTTGGTCTTGGTGTAGCCGAGGAGGATATTGTCGATACGGCGACGCAGGTCGTCAAGGTCTGATGCAAGGCAGAGGATCGCCATGATCTCACTCGCGGGGGTGATGTCGAAGCCAGTCTCCGTGGGGACGCCATTGCCCACACCGCCTAGACCGGTGATGCAGTTGCGCAGTGAGCGGTCGTTGACATCTAGGACGCGCTTCCAGAGCACCTCGGAGAGTCCCTCGCAGCTATTTCTGTTCTGATAGATATAGTTGTCGAGGAGTGCGGTGATCATGTTGTGCGCTGAGGTGATAGCGTGAAAGTCGCCAGTGAAGTGGAGGTTGATGCTCTCCATAGGGAGCACCTGTGCGTATCCACCACCAGCGGCACCACCCTTCATACCGAAGCAGGGGCCGAGAGACGGCTCACGTAGTGCGACGGCGGCACTTTTGCCGATCTTGTTGAGTCCGAGAGCGAGACCGATGGAGACGGTGGTCTTACCGACACCAGCCTTGGTTGGTGTGATAGCTGTCACGAGGATGAGGTTGCTCTGGGCTATCTTGTCGGGGTCCATGCGTTCGTGTGATACTTTGCCGATGTAGTGTCCGTAAGGCTCTAGCTCTTGGTCTGTGATGTGGAGCTGGTGAGCGATCTCCTCAATGGGCTTGAGCTGACACTCACGAGCTATCTGAATATCTGATTTCATTGTGGTACTATATTAGTGTATAAAGAAAAAAAGGCACCCCCTACAGGGTCGGGTAGACCACTATAGACGACGCCCTAAGTAGGTGATGTAAGAGCCGAAAGCCGGACTCGAACCGGCGACCTACTCATTACGAATGAGTTGCTCTACCAACTGAGCTATTTCGGCGCCTCATTGACGATGCAAAAGTACAACAAACTTTTGATACTACAAAACTTTTGGCGAGATAGTGATCCCGAGCAATCAAAGTCAAAGCGAGACGAGTAACGATTTTGTAGGGACGCACGGATAGTATCTAGTGGGAGGGCGTCCGTTGTAGTACAGCCGTGACATGTAATCGGGACGCTGTAACCATTAACGGGGACGGACGCACGAGCCGTGCGTCCCCACAAAGGGTTACAGCGTCTGATGGCCGGATTTGTCGTGTTGATGTGGTTTGTGTAGGGGCGGACCTGCGTGTCCGCCCACAGAGCACACTGCGCTTCGACGAGGACGGGCGGACACATAGGTCCGCCCCTACAAATCGTAACACGTGTCGTCGCTACTCGTATCGATGTTGACAACTTAGTCGACGAAGTGGAGTAAGTAAATATCCTAATTGAAAAACTTCTCGGAGGCGCTGTTTCTGCAAATAGCTAATCATTAGCGTGTTACGAATTTGTTTTGGAAAACTTTTCGACAACTATCGATTTTGAAGTTGTTTTATTTGGTCATCTCATCGGAAAGCTGTAATATTGCACTCACAATAAACGAGGATGCTTTACGCCGCCTGCCTTTCGTTCGTCTGCGATCTCATAATACTATATAGGGTGCACTAGTGCACATCGCCTAGTCGCTGGGAAACTGGTGCAAGTCCAGTACAGAACCCGCTGCTGTAATTCTCGCCATAGAGGGGGATCATATATCCACTGTCTATAAGATGGGAAGGAGATCGCTCCAAGTAGGGCTACGCCACACACAGCATAGTCCCGACGAGATAAGTCAGAAGACCGACCCTAGTAGACGAAGATAGCACGAGAGCTGGAGAGGCGTGGGGGTCCTAACATTACTTTCGGGAATTGAAGTATGACAACAACTATCAAGCAAATCATCAAGCGGGATGGGCTGCAAGAGCCATTTACCCCGTCGAAGATTGAGAACGCCGTTCTCAAAGCCTACATCGCCACAGGTCAGACGGAGTGTCTCCAGGAGGCGAAAGTCGTTACTATGGGCGTCCTAGCGCGCATCGAGCAGGAGGTCATCTCTGTCGAGGAGGTGCAGGATCTCGTCGAGAGCGAGCTCATGAAGGTGCAGCCGGAGGTGGCTAAGCGCTACATACTCTATCGCGAGTGGCGCAATACGGAGCGCCAGAAGAAGAGCGAGCTCAAGCGCAATCTCGATGGCATCGTCACCATCGATAGTAACGATGTCAACCTGAGCAACGCTAATATGAGTAGTCACACGCCCGCTGGGCAGATGATGACCTTCGCCTCTGAGGTCTCTAAGGACTACACCTACCGCTACCTGCTCCCCACGCAGTACGCTGAGGCGCATCGTCGTGGGGATATACATATCCACGACCTCGACTACTACCCCACGAAGACGACTACCTGCATCCAGTACGACCTGGCGGATCTGTACGAGCGAGGCTTCCACACAAAGAATGGTAGCATACGCACGCCTCAGAGCATACAGAGCTATGCGACACTGGCGACGATCGTCTTCCAGACGAATCAGAATGAGCAGCATGGTGGGCAGGCGATACCAGCTTTTGACTTCTTTATGGCGCCTGGCGTCTACAAGACTTTTCTCAAGCATGTGGCCGACACGACACGCTTATTCCTCCACTGTCAGGGTGCTACAGACCTACCCTCAGTACAAGAGATACGAGAGCTGGCGGGGCAGCATCTGGACTGCATCGTCCCGACATCGACAGCGGTGACGAATCTGTGCCAAGCTCTGAGCCAGCGGGTCAATAAGGAGGTGCCTCGCAAGGAGGTGGTCTATCTGATCAATCAAGCGATAGAGCGCACTCGTCGTGATACGCATCAAGCGATGGAGGGCTTCATACACAACCTCAACACGATGCACTCGCGAGGTGGTAATCAGGTGGTCTTTAGCTCGATCAACTATGGTACGGACACCTCGGCCGAGGGGCGTATGGTGATCGAGGAGCTGATGAAAGCGACGACCGAGGGGCTAGGTGTAGGTGGCGAGGTACCGGTCTTCCCGATACAGATCTTTAAGGTCAAGGAGGGGGTCAACTACTCCGAGGCGGACTTCGCTCGTGCGATGAAGGACTTCGACCGTGCGATGACTGGGGAGATAGAGTTTGAGACACCAAACTTTGACCTCTTCTTGAAGGCTTGCGAGACGACGGCGAAGGCGCTTTTCCCCAACTTTGTCTTCCTCGACACCCCCTTCAACCATAGTGATGAGTGGGATGTGGAGGATCCGCTGCGCTATCGTCATGAGCTAGCGACGATGGGGTGCCGTACGCGTGTCTTCGAGAATATCAATGGCCCTCGCACCTCGATAGGGCGTGGCAATCTATCCTTTACGACGATCAATCTGCCGCGCCTGGCGATCGAGGCGATGCGCTATGCTAAGGAGCAGATGGGGACCAAGGAGGATCTGGGCAAGATGCGCAGTATAGCGATCAATAAGCTCTACACTTCGATACGTGAGATGGCTCGCCTCGTGGGCGAACAGCTACACACGCGCTACGAATTTCAGGCGACGGCCTTGGCACGTCAGTTCCCCTTTATGATGGGCAATGATGTCTGGAAGGGTGGGGGAGCGCTGCGGCCCAACGACCCCGTCGGCCACGTGATAGACAGCGGTACGCTCGGAATCGGCTTCATAGGGGGACACAACGCTATGTGTGCGATCTATGGCGAGGGACACGGCACCAACCAGGATGCTTGGCATACGCTCTACCACTGTATCGAGATCATAGGCGAGGTGGCACAGGAGTTTAAGGAGCGCTATCACCTCAACTACTCGGTACTAGCCACGCCTGCTGAGGGGCTCTCGGGACGCTTCACACGTCTCGACCGTAAGCGCTACGGGATCATCGAGGGGGTCAACGATAGAGCGTACTATGTCAACTCTTTTCACATTGATGTCAAGGAGGAGATCCACATTGCGGACAAGATACGTCTGGAGGCTCCCTTCCATGCGCTGACGCTAGGAGGTCACATCACCTATATAGAGCTGGATGGCGAAGCGAAGAAGAATGTCAAGGCGATTGCTAAGATTGTCAAGCTGATGCAGGACAACCACATTGGCTACGGATCGATCAATCACCCGATAGATACTTGTCGCGAGTGTCACTACAAGGGGGTCATCTATGCTAAGTGCCCGATATGTGGTGGCGAGGACATACTACGTATGCGTCGTATCACGGGCTACCTGACGGGCGACCTCGCCTCGTGGAACTCCGCCAAGCGTGCCGAGGAGGCGGATCGTGTCAAGCATCACTAGCCAGCTCGCCCCCCCCTCGGATGAACGTACTCAAGGTCATACCCGAGACTATCCTCGATGGTGATGGGATACGCTGCTCGATCTACTTAGCGGGCTGCTCCCATCACTGCCCAGGGTGTCACAACCCTGAGAGTCACAATCCGCTCGTAGGGACGCCCCTGACGGAGGATTACCTACAGCAGATCATCGACGAGATAAACAACAATCCCCTCCTCGACGGCATCACGCTGAGTGGAGGGGATCCGATGTTCTGTCCTGAGGAGTTGCTCACGCTCCTCAAGCGTCTCAAGAGCGACACGGGGCAAGAGGTCTGGTGCTACACGGGCTACACGCTCGAGCAGATAGAGCAAGACCCCACACGCACTCCACTACTAGACTATATAGATGTGCTGGTCGACGGACGCTTCGTGCAGAGCCTGTACGACCCACAGCTCCCCTTCAGAGGTAGCTCCAATCAGCGCATCATAGCCCTGCACGAAGGGTCAGCTCGATAGCTTTTGATAGATATGGGTCTACATTGGCTGGAGTAGTATTTGCATCGGGAAGAACTGGGACGTCGATCTTGACACCTCTCCCATTCATTGGGGAGTAGTTTGAGTCCAAGACCCCTAAGCCTGTCAAGAAAGTCATGACTCCTCCTGGGAATTCGTATAAATGTACGTTCCCATTCGCTCCAGATGAAGAAGTTCCTACAGTGATGGCTTTGGGGTTCTTTTGTAGCATCATGCAGAGATACTCTGAGAAGCTTTCGGTCTGATTATCTACGATTAGTATAACATTACCCTTGTAATAGAGTTCACTGCCTAGATGCTGAGGCCCGGGCACATACTTAAACTCTCCTGGCCGCTGACTGTCAGGGTAGACTATGTATGAGAAGTTTTCAGTTTTGGGGATAAAGCACTTAGATAGTTCCCTAAAGGACGATGGATATGGATAGCATCTTAGGTCAAGGATAATGTACTGGGCATTGCAAACTTGACGATAAAAGCTCTCCACATTGTCTTGCTTTGCTGATGCCAAGTGCCAGTAAGCAACGGAATCATTAAGCCACTGAGGCTTCATTTTACCCTCTTCCTCTAGCTTCAGAGAGTTGAAGTAATCCATATGTTCGCTTCTCTCCTTAACTTCTAAGGTGTCCTTGTTCCGTCGGATCTTCAGAACGAAGCTCTCTTTAGGAGTTGACAAAATTGCATTATTGAGAAACTTATCTCGAGTTGAAGCATTGCTCGCAGAGACAAAAAGAGCAAGACTATCACTTAGGTGTTTTATGGGGATGGAGTTTACCGATAGGACTTCATCCCCTTTTTTTACATTGGTGGGATAGTTGGCTGATCTCTTACTGTACACAAACCATCTCCCCGATAGAGATCTCATCCTAAACCCAGCCCTGCGCTCTCCGAATAGAAGCGTATCCATGGCTGTCGAGTGAGACGCATGAGAGTCATTCAGTCTTGCTGTGATATAGCGGATTGCCTTGTGGTAATCAACTTCGTTCTCAACGTGCAAAAACATTGGGATAGCCTGTTGCAAGGACAAGTCCCAAGGCTGCTCGAACAACTGCCTGTTTGGATAGAAGTAATAGACAAAGGAGTAGAAATCAAAGAGCCCGATAAGGCGATTAAGTGGATTGCGCCAATCAAGATCTCGATAAGAGTCTCTCCTCCTTATGAGTCCATCAGGTTTGTTGTCAGTGGCAAAGCTCGCACTAGTCTTATCTATCTGAGTGTAAGCGTGAGCGAGCCGACCGAGGAGCATCTTGCTTTCTTGAGTCAGGTCAGAAGACTTTTGTACCCACACCTCTTCGTATGTAGTAAGAAGACTGTCTCTCCTTGTCTTGGCTCCTATGCGTGCTAGCTCTCTCTGTAATGCTTTCTGGAGCTTGTCATTAAAACTCTTGATAGAGACAGGTTCCTCAACCACCTCCTGCAATAGGGGATAGAGCAGTTCACAAGCATATTGCTCTTTGTAGTATGTCGACTTGTACTCAATCAAGCCATATACCTTTGCTATGTAAAACAGCTCTCTATCTCTCTCAGACACCGTGCTATCTGGTAAACAAACAAGATGATCCGTCAGCTTATAGTATGGATCTGAAGGGGAAATACTTGCCTCAAAAGAGTCCTCAAGAAGTCGGGCATAACGAACGATCCCATATCCTAAAAGGATGAGAACAACGAAGACAGGAACCAACCAGAATAGATACTTCAGTCTCTTCACGGGTAAAATAGTAAGAAGATTATACGGAGCGAATGCGTGTGATAAGCACAATGCGCAGTCCTCTGTTCCGCAGCAAATGTACTTGTTTTTAAGGGAATATACGTCACTCACCTCGAGGAAGGGGGGGGAGGAAGCTACGGGTGGCGAAGGGGTGGTGAAGGTCCGTGTCTAAGGTGTGTCGAAGGGCTAATTCCTATTTTGAGGTGCTGGGGGAGAAGCCACCCATAAAAAACTAAC
>UQDF01000048.1 GCA_900539765.1 uncultured Porphyromonas sp.
TGAAGTCATCAAAAACATCATTCTTGAGAAATTGCATTAGCGGGTGGAATGTACGGGCAAATCTAAGCTGGATGAAGTGTTGTCTATGTCACAAGATTAGATTAACTTTGCCAATGCATAGGATTCTTATAGATTACTAGAAGCTTCTAATGCAACACTGTCGTATAAATGCACACTAACAATTAAAACACAATATTATGGGATTACTTTGGAGTTTACTAATCGGTCTAGCTGCGGGAGCTATCGCAGGTTGGATCATGCGTGGACAGTCTCTAGGATTCTTATGGAACATCATCATCGGTATGCTCGGTGGTGTCGTCGGAGGCTGGGTCTACACCCTCTTTGGGGCGACTGAAGGAACCTCCTGGTGGGCACAACTCGTGTGCGCTGTGGTAGGAGCCTGTGTCATCCTATTTATCGTAGGACTATTCAATAAAAAGAAAACTAGGTAGTAACATACTATACTAACACTCTATTACAAAGAAAGAATTATGAAGAAGTACGTTTGTGATGTATGTGGTCATGTATATGACCCAGCAAAGGGCGATCCCGATAGCGGTATAGCTCCAGGCACACCTTTTGAGGCTCTGCCCGATGATTGGGAGTGTCCTGTCTGTGGCGTATCAAAGGATCAGTTCTCTCCAATGGAGGATTAAGCCTTGTGCCACGTCATCACTAGATGACATAACTCAAGAGAAGCGTGTCCTATGCACAGACTAGTTCGTAGGACACGTTCTTTTTATTGATTAAGTAGGACAGAAGTCTCGGTAAAATGGTTAGATAGACCCATTTCTTACCGAGGAATTTCTCAATGCTCACGTGGAGAAAAAAAAATGTCCACGTGGATAAGAAGTGATTCCTCCGAAGTTTCATTTGATTCTTCCGAAGAATTTTTTCTCGTCCACGTGGACAATATTTTTTCTCCACGTGAGCATTTTCAGATCTTCACGTGGAGACTGGATGACTACTTACTAGCCTCGATATGTGTGGTGAGCTGCTGGAGTGCTTTCTTGAGTGTGATGGGGAGTGCTAGCCACTCGCTCTCATCGTGTAGTGGTACCCATGTGCCATCATCTAGTAGCGGTAGGGGGCTATTGTCGGGGAGTATGGTGTAGTAGCAGTCTATGTAGAGCTGTCGGTGCGTGAGTCGATGCTTATAGCGTCTGAAAGGGTGTATCTCGCACTGCTCTAGCGCTACAGGTAGCGCTGGTAGTGACTGTAGGAGTAGCTCCTCTTGCGGAGCTACAGGCTGGTCGTATAGTAGTGTGGGCTGGTAGAGCTTGGCCCATATATCGCCCGTAGGGCGCTGGTAGAGTATCGTCTGCCAGTGGTCTGGTTCTCCCTTGAGTATGAAGAGGTAGCCTAAGTGTCGGGGGTGGACGGAGAGCTTGAGCGCTTTGCGTGGCAGACCTGCTCGCTCGGGACTATCGGCAGAGGGGCACTCGCTACGGACGGGACAGCGGGTGCAGTCGCATAGCTGAGGCGTGCAGATGAGCGCGCCTAGCTCGATCATCGCTTGGTTGTGTAGCCCTGGGTGCGGAGCCTTTTCGACCAGTTGTCTGGCTAGAGTGGTGTAGTACTTCTTTCCCTGGGTGGTGTCTATCGGCTCCTCAGAGGCATAGAGCCGACTCAGTACGCGGAGTACGTTGCCATCGACGGCGGGGTATGGCTGATCGTAGGCAAAGGAGAGGATGGCTCCAGCCGTGTAGTCTCCAATACCAGGGAGGGCTCGCACTGTCCGATAGTCTGTCGGGAAGGTGCCTCCAAGCTCCTGAACGATGATCTGAGCTGCACGATGCAGATTGCGTGCACGACTGTAGTAGCCCAATCCCTCCCAAAGCTTGAGTACCTCGTCAAGTGGAGCTACTGCGAGGTCTGAGACGGTGGGGTAGTGCTCGACAAAGCGTAAGTAGTAGCTTGTCCCCTGATCTATCCTTGTCTGCTGTAGGATCACCTCACTGAGCCATATACGATAGGGGTCGTGTATGTCTCGCCAGGGCAGCTTACGATGATTCTCTTGATACCAGCCGTGGAGCTTGGTGAGCAGTGTACTCAAGTGTGGAGCGTCTTTAGATAGAGAGCATGTGTAGCAAGTCGATGAGGTCTGGGTCGATGCGCTTTTGCTTTTTCGTAGCCTTGACAAAAGGTACGTAGACGATCTCATCGTTGTCGTATCCGATCATCACATTGCGCTGCTCATCGAGGAGTGCCTGCACAGCAGCAGCCCCCATACGACTACCCATGATGCGGTCGGTAGCACATGGTATACCGCCTCGCTGTAGGTGCCCTAAGATGGTGACACGAATGTCAAACTTGGGGTAACGACGCTTGAAGTCATCTGCGATGAAGAGTGTCTGCCCCTCACGCTCACCACTCTCGGTGACGAGGATGATACTACTACTCTTGGTCTTGCGGAAGCCACTCTCGATCATCTTCTTGAGCGACTCGATGCTGGTTGGGTCTTCGGGAATGAGAGCACCCTCTGAGCCAGTAGCAATAGCACCATTGAGCGCTAGGAAGCCAGACTCACGTCCCATCACCTCGACAAAGAAGATGCGCTCATGGCTGGAGGCGGTATCCCTTAGTTTGTCGACAGCATCCATAATGGTGTTGAGAGCTGTCGTATAGCCTATCGTCAGGTCGGTGCCTGCGAGGTCGTTGTCGATGGTAGCGGGGATACCAACGATGGGCAGGTTATGCTCATTAGCAAGGAGTCGTGCACCCGTTAGAGAGCCGTCACCACCGATGACGACGAGACCATCTATCTCATTCTCCTGGATAACTTGGTAGGCACGAGCACGACCTTCGGGAGTCTCAAACTCATGGCTTCGCGCTGTCTTGAGGATAGTTCCTCCACGCTGTATGATATTGCTTACGTTCTCGACGGTCAGCTCGATGATATTGTTTTCGATAAGACCTGTATAGCCCTTTATAATGCCACAGACGGAGATGCCATGGTACAGAGAGGCTCTAGCGACGGCCCGTATAGCTGCATTCATGCCAGGGGCATCACCGCCCGATGTGAGTACGCCAATGCGTTTGATGCGATTCATACTTGAGTGTGTTAGTTTAGATAGTGATCTACATCACAAAGGTAGCACTTTTACCTCAAGTAGGGAGCCTAAAGCGATATGAGCAAACCTCTATCCGCAAAGCTCAGATAGTGTGACCGCTCGCCATCGGAGGTGACCGAAGCGTGGTAACGGCCGAGGATAAGGTGGTCGTTGAGACGTATGTTGCAGACAGAGGCCACTTGCTTGACTCGCTTGGTGAGGTCTATATCCTCGGCACTGGGCTGCAGGTGACCTGTAGGGTGATTGTGCGCTAGGATGATAGCTGAGGCATAGAGGGTGATAGCGGGAGCCAAGATGATCCGCAGATCAGCGACAGCGTGGCTGACGCCTCCTGAGGATACTAGTACCTCCTTGATGATCCGCCCTGAAGCATCTAAGTAAAGACATCTTAGCTCCTCATGATCTAAGCTCTCTAGATGACGCCTTAAAACGCGATAAGCGTCTAGGCTACAGGTGATCGGGGTACGCTGAGGTGGCGGTGTGTCTCGTAGTCTGCGTCCTAGCTCGATGGCTGCCAGTATGGTGCAGGCGCGTGCATCGCCTAGACCAGCAAATCGCTTTTTCTTTTCTCCAGGTTCGCAACCTGTGAGGTATGCATGATCTATCTCTAGGAGCCGACCCAAATCGTTATCTAGACCTGTCATAAGCTTCTTAGCTAGGTCTAGAGCTGTGTCCTCTTCTGTGCCAGAGTTGATGAAGATAGCCAGCAACTCAGCATCTGAGAGGTTGCGAGCTCCGAGTCTGAGGAGCTTCTCGCGAGGACGATCCTCCTCGCTCCACTGCTTGATGGTGTTTTTGGTAGAGCTTTTGGACGATGGCTTGGCGGGCTGATGGGGGGTATCTGCTTTCATCAGTTAGTCTGTAAAGAGCTGGGGGTGAGTAAGTCTTGCTGGATGCGCTCTAGGAGGGGCTCCCAAGGGGTGGAGAGGTCGAGTGGAGCGAACTCGGGATGGCGTCGCTGCCAGGTGAGTTGCTTGCGGGCAAAGTGCCGACTATTGCGCTGTATGAGACGTACCGCCTCTGCTAAGTCGTACTGGGTATCGAAGTGTGCAAAGAGTTCTTTGTACCCTACCGTATTGAGCGCATTGAGCTGCCGATGAGGGTAGAGTGCCTTGGCCTCTGCGACTAAACCCTCCTCGATCATCATCTCCACGCGCTGGTCGATCCGATCATACAGCTCCTCACGGGGACGTGTCAGGGCGTAGGTGAGCAGACGGAAGGGGCGCTCGGTCTCTGTGCCTGAGTGGTAAGAGGAGAGTGGCGCCCCACTACTGAGGTACACCTCTAGTGCATGCATCACACGACGATGGTTGCAGTGGTCTACCTTATGATAGTATAGCGGATCGACGAGCTGTAGCTCAGCGAGAATGCCTGCTAACCCCTCTCTCTGATAACGCTCGTGAAGCTGCGCTCGTACCTCTAGATCAACGGGGGGGATGTCGTCTATACCACTACAGACAGCATCAATGTAGAGCATAGAACCACCGCAAAGGATGACAACGGACTGCTCCCGAAAGAGCTGCTCTAGAAGCTCCATCACCTCTAGCTCATAGCGCCCAGCACTATACTGCTCGGTGATCTCATGGGTTGCGATGAAGTAGTGTGGAGCTAAGCGCAGCTCTTCTTTCGTTGGGGTGGCGGTGCCTATTGGCATGCCACGATATATCTGCCGAGAGTCAGCCGAGAGGATCGGTAAGGGCTCGGTTGGGGAGCCTAGGTGACGCGCTAGTGCTATAGCAAAGGAGGTCTTCCCCACACCTGTAGCTCCTGTGAGTACGATCAGTGTAGGGGAGACCTCCTTCAGTTTGCCTGTACAGCAGCTCATCGGAGATGATAGCTAACTTTTACTCTTCATCTACGATGCTAAAGCTGTCACTGGAGAGTTCGTCAGCGTTAAAGAGCTCCTCATCGAAGGCTTCATCCATCATACCTAGTGGAGTGTCGATAGAGAGTACGTCACCGCCCAAACCTCCGACAAACTCATCGGGATCAGTCTGTCGGGGCTTTTTGCCCTCTAGAGAGATGATCTGGGGACTAGACAGCGAGCCACTATGCATCTTGACCAGCTGAAGGCGTAGATAGCGATCCTCGAAGAAGTCATAGAGATAACGCATCCGAGCACCTGTATCGTCGAGTAGATCCTCTAGACGTGTCTTTTCGATCTCATATTGATTGCCAGCATCGCTCTCGAAGAAGTCGCTGTGGGCTACTTGGCCTACATTTTGCCAGCGATCATCGCAGATGTAAAACATGCCGATCGATGCTGGATCGAAGTCTAGCGTGTCGATCAGCAGATCCATAAGCTGTGCAAAAGTAGCATCAGCCTGTATCTCAAAGTCTAGAGAGAAGGACTCCTCCCTCTCTGAGGTTACGTGATAGTGATGTATCATAAAAGGGATATCGTGCTGTGTGAACTAAATGAATAGCCCAGCTAACTCCTACGTACTAGGTTGAAAAACTCCTCACGCGTCTTCGACTCTTTGAAGGCTCCCGTGAAGTCGCTCGTCGTGGTGAGCGAGTTTTGCTTTTGGATACCACGCATCTGCATGCACATATGCTGTGCCTCGATGACGACGATGACGCCTAGCGGTGAGAGCGCCTGCTGGATGCAGTCTTTGATCTGTGTGGTCAGTCGCTCCTGAACCTGTAGACGACGGGCGAAGACCTCGACGATACGAGGTATCTTGCTAAGTCCCGTGATATACTTGTTGGGGATGTAGCCCACATGGACCTTGCCAAAGAAAGGTAGCATATGATGCTCGCAGAGAGAGTAAAAGTCTATATCCCGCACGATGACCATCTGCTGGTAATCCTCTCTAAATGTGGCAGCACGTAGGATCGCTAAGGGATCTTCCTGATAGCCCTTGGTAAGGAAGTGGAGTGCCTTGGACACTCGCTCGGGAGTCTTGAGTAGCCCTTCACGAGTTGGGTTTTCGCCTAGCTCTGTGAGGAGTTCTCTGACGTGATCTTTCATTCGCTCTAACTGTGTTTCAGAGAGAAAATCGTTGATCTCGTAGTTTTGGTTAGTATGCAGTATCCGCTGGGGTTCTTCCATGTAAATGAGATGGTTTTTAGAAAAAGGGAATTGATAATAAGTCTATGGGTACTATTACGAGTAAATCTTAGCGCACGCGAATTTTCTCCCGCACGATGTAAGCTTCTCGCATGAGTCGTGGGTGAGAAGCGCGCAGGGCGTTGAGCTGCTGCCTAGCTTCTAGTCGTGAGGTGTAGTCACCTAGCGATAGTTTCCAAAATGGTGCGCTATAAGTGACGTAAGAAGAGAGTTCGGGCGCTGCATTCCTTAGCTGACCAGCTAAGCGATAGGCCTCCTGCTTAGCACCGCGCATATTGCTCGTATAGACCTGTATGCGATATCCCGTGATGATGCTACCTGGTGCATAAAAGGTCTTACCTACGAGAGCGCGTAGCCAGTTGGGCTGAGTGATAGTAACCTGGCCTCCACTGCTTTGTGTAGTTATCTGGGCAAAGATATCCTGCTCTTGAGTGCGCTCCTGTGCTACAAGGACACTAGAGAGTATGGTCACACTCAAGAGTAGGACGAGCAAATGCCTGATGAGCGCTAGAAGCCTCATTTGTTTGCTGTGATAATGGGTAAGAATGTTTCGGCCTTGAGGGCAGCTCCTCCGATGAGTCCGCCATCGACGTCGGGCTGTGAGAAGAGAGCCTCAGCGTTTGAAGCCTTACAGCTACCTCCGTAGAGGATCGTGGTGAGGTCTGCGAGCTTCTTGTCAAAGAGGGATGCAACCGTCTGACGGATGTGCTGATGCATCTCCTGCGCTTGCTCTGGTGTCGCTGTCAAGCCTGTGCCGATAGCCCATACAGGCTCATAAGCGATAACTATCTGCTCCATCTGCTCGTGTGAGAGATGTCCTAAGGACCCACGTAGTTGCTCATCGACTACCTCGAAGTAGCGATTGCCTTCACGCTCTGCTTGCTGCTCGCCAACGCAGAAGATGACCTTCAGCCCATGAGCAAGAGCTTGATCTATCTTCTGAGCTAGTAGCTCGGCACTCTCCTTGTGATAAGCACGACGCTCACTGTGACCGATGATGACGTAGGTGCAGCCACAAGAGCGTATCATCTCAGCAGACACCTCACCCGTGTACGCTCCTGCATCGTGTGCCGAGCAGTCCTGTGCTGCGTACTCAATGTTGCTCCCAGCGAGTAGTCCTTTCATCGCTCCTAGATGAATGTAGGGCGGAGCTAGGATTACCTTACAGGGATTGCTGAGCTTTGCCACCTGCTCTTTGATATCAGTGATGAGCTGGAGCCCTGCGTCGAGGGTCATATTCATCTTCCAGTTTCCAGCTACGATGAGTGTTCTCTTGTCCATGATATATGTGTATTGATTATTTAGTCTTGATTTGATAGTCGGAGTATTTGGCCTTATCTTCCCACTTGATGCTTTGGATCAGCATTACAAGGCAAAAGACGACCCACACAGCTAGGAGTCCCCATCGCTCTATGTGTAGTCCTGCGTGAGGAGCTTGTCGTAGTATAGAGGAGAACTTTTCGTAATCCTTGTCAGTATATTCGTCAGGCAAGTCTCGAGCTGCTTTCTTGTCCAGGATGACTCCGTCAGAGATAAGCATGACAGAGGGCTGAGCTCGTGCCATAGTCTTGATGGTTGTGCCATCGCAAAAGTAAAGTGGGTAGGTGGCTGCCGTCTTATTGCGCCAGCGTCCGCGCTCCTCGGGAGTACTGCCAGAGATGCCGTACATAGCAATGCCTATAGACTCGGTCCACTCATGGAGTGCATTGAGCTTGCGACCTATCTGTATGGGAGTCGTCTCCCAGCTTGGCGTGATAACCCATATCTGCGGACTCTCATTGAGTAGCATCGTCTGGGTCACCTCACGCTCTGTGGCTTGCTGAGAACTGCCACCTGCATAGATCGCAAAGTCCATGACGGGAGGTTTGTAACCCTCTTTGATGACACGCTCTTGGCGGTCAATATAAGTCCATGTAGAGTCGGGGAGATCCTCCATGTTGAACGTTTCCCGCAGACCATTCTTCTCGTAGATAAAGAGGTACTCGACCTCCTCTTGAGGAGCGTTCTCAGGGATCATGGTCAGCTCTCGCAGTGAGGATCCGATTTTGTATGGGCGAAAGTCTATAAGTGGTAGATGCCTTAAGTTTCCTCCCACGAAAATGCCCCAGCCTAAGAGGAGTAAGGCCTCTGCCACAAATGCTGTCGTGCCTCGTAAAGGACGACTTGCCTTGCGATAGGTCAGGAGGTAAACTATCGTGATCGCCATAAAGAAGACGTTCTTACCAAAGGTCTGCCAATTGGTAAGCTTGAGCGCATCTCCAAAGCAACCACAATCGCTGATAGGGTTAAAGATGGCTAGATAGAGAGTCAAGAGCGTCATCATACCCATAAAGATAGTAGTAGCCCATGCGGTAATCCTCCTCCATAGTCCCATTAAGAGGAGCCCCCCAAGAAGAAACTCAAAGGAGCAGAGTGCGACCGAAAGGGCTGGTGCTATAGCTCTCCAGCTCCCTAGCCCCATCACTCTGAGGTACTCCTCTATCTTGATAGCACCTCCCATAGGGTCTACCCCCTTGACAAATCCCGAAAAGAGTAGCAGAGCCACTAGTATGATGCGGGAGAGTTCTGATAGTATATATTGGGCTCGTTGATGGCTCATAAGTTTATCTATAAATGGCGTATACTATACCTTGTCAAAGCGTAACTTGATCAGTGCAAAGATAGCATAGTTTATCATATCCTGGTAGTTAGCCGCTATGCCTTCACTCACGAGGGTCTTACCAGCGAGGTCTTCGATCTCCTTGGTGCGGAAGATCTTCGTCAGTATGATGTCAGTTATCGAGCTAATGCGCATCTTGCGCCATGCCTCGTCGTAGTCATGATTCTTGTCGACCATCAGCTGGTAAGTTTCTTCGATGAGCTGGTCGTATAGCTCGAGCGCCTCTTCGGGCGATAAGTCGGGCTTGTCGCTCGGTGTGCGCTCTAGCTGTATGAGACCGATGATACCATAGTTGACGATGCCGATATATTCGTTGTCTACACCCTCATCGATGCGCTGCTCCGCTTTGGTCTCTAGGGATCGTATGCGTAGTGCCTTGATCATGATCTGATCTGTGAGTGAGGAGGGGCGTAGTATGCGCCACGAAGCTCCATAGTCGTGTAGCTTTTTGGCAAAAAGCGCCCTACACTCTGCGACCACCTCATGGTACTGCTGCTTTGTATTCATAGTCTCTAAAGCTCTAGGGTGGAGGGGCTTAGTCGTTGAGCGCTAGGTCTAGCACCTCTTTGATCGTCTCTACATAGGAGAAGGTCAAGCCCTCAATGTATATAGGCTTGATGTCCAAGATGTCCTTCTCATTCTCCTTGCTCAGGATTAGTGTCTTGACACCAGCTCGCTTGGCAGCTAAGATCTTCTCTTTGATACCTCCCACGGGGAGTACACGTCCTGTGAGCGTTATCTCACCGCTCATAGCGATGCGAGGCTTCACGGTGCGTCGGGTCAAAGTAGATACGAGCGATGTAGCCATCGTAATACCCGCACTCGGACCATCCTTTGGGATAGCTCCTTCGGGTACGTGTAGATGTATCTCTAGCTTGTCAAACGTCTCCTCAGGTATCTCTAGTTCCTCACAGTGAGCCTTGATATAGTCTAGAGCGATGACAGCACTCTCCTTCATCACATCACCTAGATTGCCCGTGAGTGTCACCTTGCCCTCCTTACCACGATGTGTGGAGCTCTCAATGAAAAGTATCTCGCCACCCACCTCGGTCCACGCTAGCCCTGTGACGATGCCTGGCATACCAAAGTCTTGCCAGATGTCTCGTGTGTAGGGTGGTGTGCGAAGGTCTTGCTGTATGATCTCAGGGGTGATCTGTACGCTGTACTTCTGTCCCATAGCAACCCGCTTAGCCTGCTTGCGCATGAGTGCTGCGAGGCTCTTCTGTAGCGCTCTCACGCCACTCTCTCGGGTATAGCCCTCGATGAGATAGGTTAGGGCTGCAGTGTCTATGGCAAACTGCTCGCTCGTCAATCCGTGTGCCTCTAGCTCCTTGGGTACTAGATGGCGATGAGCTATCTCGACCTTCTCCTCCAGTAGATAGCCAGACACCTGTATCAGCTCCATACGATCTAGGAGCGGACGAGAGATGGTGCTGAGCGTATTGGCGGTAGCTATAAAGAGTACCTTGCCTAGGTCATAGTCTATGTCTAGATAGTTGTCGTGAAAAGCCACATTCTGCTCTGGGTCTAGCACCTCTAGAAGTGCAGCTGCGGGGTCACCCTTGTAGTCCGAAGAGATCTTGTCTATCTCATCTAGCACGAAGACAGGGTTGCTCGTGCCAGCCTTCTTGAGGCTATCTATGATACGTCCGCACATCGCTCCTATGTAGGTACGTCGGTGTCCACGTATCTCGGCCTCATCGTGCAGACCTCCGAGAGAGATGCGCACATACTTACGTCCGAGGCTCTCGGCGATGCTCTTGCCTAGTGAAGTCTTACCTACTCCTGGAGGACCATAGAGACAGAGGATCGGGGACTTGAGATCGTTCTTGAGCTTGATGACTGCTAGATGCTCTAGGATACGCTCCTTGACACGCTCTAGACCGAAGTGGTCACGATTCAGTACCTCCTCAGCATGCTGTAGGTCAAACTGATCTTGACTATACTCCTGCCACGGCAGGTCAAGCATCAGGCGTAGGTACTGCAACTGTATGGAGTACTCGGGAGCTTGTGTCGGGATGCGCTCTAGGTTGCCCAGCTCACGGTCGAAGGTCTTCTGCACAGCATCACTCCACCGCTTCTTCGTAGACGCCTCTCGTAGCTCTTCGATTGTTTGGTCAGCAAAGTCTCCCTCGCCCAGCTCCTCGCGAATGGTACGTATCTGCTGCTCTAGGAAGTGCTTGCGCTGCATCTCGTCCATATCAGACTGGGTCTGCTTTGCAATCTTCTCATTGATCTGTACCAACTCGTTCGTCTGACGTACATAGGAAATCAGCTCCATAACGAGATGCTTCGTATCGGAGATCTTGAGCAGTTCTAGCTTAGCTCTAGGAGTCAGAGAGAGATAAGCTGCGGTAAAGTTGATCAGGAAGGGCAGATTGTTCTGAGCATTGAGTGCCTCGATAAAGTCCTCAGCACCCTCCATACGTCGTATCTTGACTAGCTCGACCAGCTCATAGCGTAGCTTGTTGAAAGCGACAAAAAGCTCCGTGTCTTTCGTCAGATCCCTTTCCGAACGAGGTAATGCGCGTGGAAACTCAACTCGGCAGCGCAGGTAAGGGTTCGTCTGTGTATAGGTGGTGGTCTGGATACGTATGATGCCTCGTATGATAGCTACGACGTTGTCTGGCGATGGGTGGATCACATCTTCGACCCAACATAGCACACCCTGCTTAGAGAGAGACTTTGGCGTGATGGAATCATCGGGTTCATCTACTATAGATGTTGTCGCAACGAGGTATTGCCCCTTGGATATCGCAATATTCACAGCGTCTATCTGCTTATCCTCAGTCAGCATGACTGCCTGTAAGACGCAGGGAAAGAGGACGGCATTAAAGACAGGTAGCACAGGATAGGTGCTTCCTAACAGTGGTGACATAAGAGCGTCATGCTCATCGTCAAGTAGCTCATCTTCATCTATAACGCTGGGCAGGGGAACGGACATACCACCAGAGCCTACGTTAGGTAAGGATGTCTCTACAAAGTCGTAATTATCTTCTTTCATATAAGCGATATCAACTATCTATTGCGCAAATCTGCATATATTGTCTGCAAATATACCACATTTATCCGACTAGGCGGAAGAGAGGAAGAGCTTCAGTCTAGGGCGTACATTCCACCCGCTAATATAATGTCTCAACGCTAACGTCTCCTGTGTCATAGCCATTGAGTTACGAAGCCTTTCTTACCGCTGACGACAAAAGAGGAAGCTGACGTGTCGAGCTATGGCGGTCGGCCAGCCGTACCAACGAGCCATAATGCGGAGCCGCTCGAGGAGCGAGGCGCGGTGGTTGCGCGTGGTGACCCCTTCGTTGAGGTAATTGACGAGATAATCGTCAATGCGGTACTGGCTCTGGATGGCATCTATGATCTTGATGCACCAGTCGTAGTCTGCCGAGTAGCGATAGCGCAGATCGTAGAGCGGAGCGAGTTTGCGTCGTGGTATGAAGGCTTGGTGGCAGATGAGCATGCCATTGGCAAAGGAGCGCTGCGTCAACTGATGGGGCGGGCGCAACCGACGAGGATGGAGGTCTTGGTAAGCACCGTCTACAATCATCGTGTCGCCATAGAGGAGGTCGGGCTGGTGCGTCTCAAGAGCAGCGCAGACAGTGCGGACCGTATCGGGCGTGCGGAGCGTATCACCCGCATTGAGATACCAGATGTAGGTGCCGGTGGCATGGCGCAACCCTTTATTCATCGCATCGTAGAGTCCATGGTCAGGTTCGGAGTGGACGGTAGCACGAGGGTAGAGCGTCTGGACGAGCGAGAGCGTTTTGTCTTGGGAAGCTCCGTCTATGACGAGGTACTCAAAGCTCTGGTCACTCTGCTCGGCAAGGCTGCGTAGGGTGGGGGCGATGGTAGCCTCTGCATTGTAGCAGATGGTGATGATGGTTAGTAGGGGGGAGGTAGTCATGAGTTTGCTCGCTGGAGGTCATCTATTAATTGGGCGTAAAGCTGAGCATACTGCTGGGCAATGGCTGTCGGGGCGAAGCGCAATGCGGAAGCTCGGCACGCTTCGGGCTTATAAGCAGAGGCTTCGGTGAAGTGTTGCCAGAGAGCAGTCGTCATCTCTTGCGGTTTGTCGTGCGCCACGAGGGCACCATTGACTCCATCGATGACTATATCAGCGGGCCCTCCCGAGTCTCTAGCTATGACGGGCGTGCCACAGGCGAGCGACTCTAAGAGAGTTTGACCGAAGCTCTCGCGCTCACTGGTTGAGATGAGGACGGAGCTCTCAGCGTAAAGGGAGCGTAGTCGCTCCGCATCGGAGATACAGCCCAGATGCCGTACGGGGATGGGGATTTGCTTGAGGAGTGTGCGGTCGGATAGGGATCCAACGAGAGTGAGCTGCATTTGCACTGTCTTCTCGCCTGCTAGCTCGGCTAGTTGTCGCATCGCTGCGATGAGGTAGCTCCACCCTTTGATTGGGTCATCAAGACGCGTCGCTACGAAGAGAATCTGATAAGGTGCCTGCTCATTGGTGCCTCTTGTCTTCTGCATCTGCGCCTGCTGATAGTACTGAGCGGAGAGGACGTTGCCGATGGTGCTGATGCCTAGTCGTGGTACGATGGAGGAGCGCGACACCTCATTGGCAAGGCTACTGGAGACGATGACCCAGTGAATAGGGTAGTGCGCCATTAGCTCGGCTTTGCGCTGCTGTACTCGTCGGTCTAGTCGGCGCAGGGGGGCTGACAGTTCGCTAGGCTTAGTCGCCATCTGCTCGATGCCCTGCGCCCACCAGTAGTCATGCAGCGTGATGATGACGGGTAGCTCGAGCTTGCAGAGCTCCTCGAGGGTGCGGAGCGAGAGGAAGGCGTGCTGCGTCCAGTGTAGGTGGATAAGATCCACCTTTGCGAGGTAAGGGTGCAGGGCACGCATAGAGATGCCGAGCCGACCTAGGGAGGTCTTGAATGTTTGCTCACGGTTGAAGCCGTTGAGCAGGGCGACAATGGCGCGTTCGCTCCAGAGCTTACATTGCCAAGCTCGGTAAAGCCTCCGATCATTGCCAAGGGTGTGTACACCAGCTAGGGCCTTCGAGTTAGGAGCCATGAGCAGTAGCTCAGCGTCTAAGCCGTAGCTCCGCTCAGCCTCTAGCAGTCGCAGGGCTGCAACGCCAGCACCGCTATTAGCCCCATAAGTGTTAAGGTGTAGGACCCTTGTCACAGTTACTTCTTGAAGTAGCGCAGGTAGTCGCCATACCCCTCAGCCTCTAGGCTGTCTAAGGAGATGAAGCGTAGCGCAGCACTGTTGATACAGTAGCGCAGTCCGCCTAGCTCGATGGGTCCATCCTCAAAGAGGTGACCGAGGTGAGCGTCCGAATCTTTGCTACGTACCTCCGTACGCACCATGCCGTGTGAGCGGTCGGTCGACTCTTTGATGAGCTGGTCGTCAATAGGCTTCGCAAAGGCAGGCCAACCGCAACCTGAGTCAAACTTGTCCAAGCTGAGGAAGAGTGGCTTGCCAGAGACAACGTCCACGTAGATACCCGCCTCGGTGAGGTCATAGTACTCATTGTCAAAAGGTGGCTCCGTGCCAGCCTCCTGCGTCACGTGATACTGCATCGGCGTGAGTCGCTTGCGGAGTGCCTCGTGGTCCACGTAGCGTACGGAGCTTTCGCGTGCTATCTGCGTACGGCCGATGTGACAGTAGCCTCCTGGGTTCTTGCGCAGATACTCCTGATGGTATTGCTCGGCGGGGTAGTAATTGTCCAAAGGCTTGCACTCGACCACTACAGGGTCGGCATAAGCCTGCTGTAGCGAGGTGAGCGCCTTCTCGATGATTGGTCGTTGCTCCTCTTTCGTATAGTAGATGCCAGTGCGATACTGGGTACCTTGGTCAGCTCCTTGGCGGTTGAGCGTGGTGGGGTTGATGACGGTGAAGTAGCGCTCTAGGATAAAGCTGAGAGGCACACGCCCTGCATCGTAAACTACCTGCAGTGTCTCGGCAAAGCCTGTTTCGCCTGTACAGACCTCTTCGTAAGAGGGCTGTCTCCCGAGCGTGCCATTGGCGTAGCCCACTTCGGTAGAGGTAACTCCGTCGACCTCCTCAAAGAAAGCTTGCATCCCCCAGAAGCACCCCCCAGCGAGGTAGACGGTATCTAGCTTCTGAGGTTGTTCTTGTTCTCTAGACATAGCGTTAGTGAGGATAATGGTCGTGCAACTTATAATCAATGCAAGTGCGACCCACTTTGTACGGTTTGATAAGGTCATTTACTATCTGGACATGAGCGGGGTGTGTGGCATAAGCTGATAGAGCCTCTAGGTCCTCTACATCAGCTTGGAGCATAAAGGTAGACTCCTCACTAGGGTTGCAGTTGAAGAAGACCTCCATCGACTCCAGCTCGAGAATCTGCTCGGGGAGGTTCTCAAGGAGACTTTTAATCTTTTCTAGATGAGCTTGTTGCTCCTCAGCGGAGCCTGGTAGTTGTAGCGTGAAGATGACGCAATGACGTATCATGTATTAATATAGGGGTGAATATTTAGACGATTAGTGTTTTGGAAAGAGTGTCGAGCAGGTACCATCCTTCATGCACTCTATCATCTGCTCATCAAAGAGCGAGTCCTTGTAGCCTAGGAAGTATAAGATGCCATCGAGACCGACGGACGAGATGCGCTGCTCAGCACTTGCCTTGACCTTGGGCTTAGCGTGGAAGGCTATGCCTAGTCCAGCGAGCGAAAGCATCGGCAGGTCGTTGGCCCCATCGCCTACAGCTACCGTCTGCATCAGGTCGACACGCTCTACCTGAGCGATCAGACGAAGGAGGTCAGCCTTGCGACGCCCATCGACTACGTCGCCTACGTAGCGACCTGTGAGCTTGCCATCGGCTACCTCTAGCTCGTTGGCGTAGACATAGTCTATGTCAAACTTCTTCTGCAGGTAATGCCCGAAGTAGGTGAAGCCTCCCGAGAGGATAGCTGTCTTGTAGCCCATCACCTTGAGCGTGCGCATGAGTCGCTCACACCCCTCGGTGATTGGGAGATTGTGCGCTATATCCTCCATGACAGAGACGTCCAGCCCCTTAAGTAGAGCGACACGCTCTGTAAAGCTCTCGATGAAGTCTATCTCACCTCGCATAGCTCGCTCGGTGATTGCCTTGACCTGGTCGCCTACACCAGCTTTCATAGCTAGCTCATCGATCACCTCGGTCTGAATCAGCGTCGAATCCATATCGAAACAGATCAGGCGACGCATACGGCGAAACATACTTTCCCGTTGGAAGGAGATGTCCATATCCAGCTCGCCACTCATCTGTAGGAGATCTAGCTGAAAAGCGTCGACATCCTTGATATTACCACGCATGGAAAACTCAATGCTCGCCATCGGAGCTTGTTGCATCGGATCAAGCGGGATACGTCCTGTGAGGCGACGGATGTTATCAATGTTAAGGCCTTGCTCGGCGGCAGCTCCAGCGACAGCCGAGAGCATACCAGCAGTCATCTTGCGTGCTACGACAGTGATGATGTAGCGATTCTTACCCTGGGCGTCGACCCACTCCCCGTATTCGTTCGTTGAGATAGGTGTAAAGCGTATCTGTACATCAAGTTCATATCCCTTAAAGAGTAGATCCTTCAGTACAGAGCCTGAGTCATTCTCGTTCATCTGAAAGAGGATGCCCAGGTTGAGGTGACTATGTATGTCGGACTGACCGATGTCTAGGATGTATGCGCCATGCTCTGCGAGGATGCCCATGAGCGAAGCGGTCACGCCAGGGCGGTCGAAGCCCTGTATGGTCGCTAGCATCAGCTTGCCCTGAGCGTTTAGTAATGGTGTATTCATTTGATTAGGTTAAGATAAGTCGTTAGCTTGATGGTTTTAGCTCTCCAAAGGTAGTGAAAAATCCAAACTCTTGTCACTTTCCTGTGTTGCCGTAGATTCAACTATCAAATGCAACTGAATTGGTTTCGTCGAGCTTTTGATAAA
>UQDF01000049.1 GCA_900539765.1 uncultured Porphyromonas sp.
ACCGACATCAGTTTCAGCAAAAAATAAGTCAACCATTTTCAGGGAACCACAATAATTTAGAACTGGCTACATATCGATACGGGACTGTGTCGGGAAAAACTGATTTCCACGTGGAGAATAAAAAATATCCACGGAGGAATTGGCTTTTCCTCCGTGGAGTGGATTTATCGCTTCGTAAGGGGGAGCATCATGCGTAGCTGTGCATTCCGCCGAGGAAGAAGTTGACCCCGAAGTAGGTGACCAGCACCGACACGAAAGCGATCAAGAGATAAACATGCAGGAACCTCTGCGAGCGGAAGCAGCGCAGCGACTCGCAGTGTAGTGGCAGGGCGTAGATGATGAGCGTGATGAGTGCCCACACCTCTTTGGGGTCCCAGCTCCAGTAGCGTCCCCACGAGACATTGGCCCAGACGGCTCCGATGAAGATACCGATAGCCAGTAGCGCGACCGCTGGATAGAGGAGCAGTCTACTGAGTGCCTCTAGGTGCGTCCCGACGGTAGAGCGTCGCGACAGGATCAGTGCCATGCAACTATTGAGCATCATAAAGGCCAAGAGACTATACGCTATCATGATAACCAGCACGTGGATGCTCAGTAGCGGCGAGTGAAGCACTGGCATCAGCGGAGTGATCTGTGGATTGCTGCCCCCGAAGGAGGCGACCAAGAGCGACAACCCACCCATAAGTAGCCCAAAGGGGATCAGTACTCGATGCTTACGCCCTGCAAGTATGGTCAGTAGCAGTACGATCCAAGCTAAGGCTTGCATCGTCTCAAAGCCATTGCTCAGCGGCACATATCCCGAGACGATCCAGCGCAGGATCACCATGAGGGTTAGGTAGAGCATACTGCCGTAGATGACGGCCCAGATGCCCCACTTGACTAATCGAGGATCCTTGAGTCGTCCCACGGAGAGCTGATAGGCAGTCCAGATGAAGAGCAAGATCCCGATGGCGGCGAGGATCTTGGCGAGCAGTCCAATAAAGGGAGAGAGCTGGTTATAGTAGAGCTCTGAGCGAAAGCGCACAGCCGAGGGACAGCTCTCACCGCCCTCCTTGAGCTGGTACTGACGGAGCTTGACGAGAAAGTCTTGCGCCTCGTCCCATTGCTGCATGACGACCAGTTCGCTGAGGTAGTTAAAGCTCTTACGCACGAAGGTCCACTGATCTAGTGGCATCTCTGCGGGGAGATCGGTAGAGGCTGGATGATACCACGCGATACTTCCATGGCTCTGTACAGGGAAGATCAAGAGCGACTCACCTAACCCTAAGCTCTGTATCACCTGACACTTCTCGTGTGCCTCAAAGAGGGCTTTGCGTCCGGGCTGGTCGGGGTGCTGTATGTAGTTGTCTAGCAGAGCCTCCAGGCGATAGTTGCCCTGTAGATCAAAGAACTGACGGTAGCTCACTCGCTTTCCCTCGTAGCACTCGAGCAGCTTGCGTATGCTCCGATCTTTGATCCGTATCATCGGCTCATCGACCCAACTGTCGTAGTAAAAGATCCAGCCCGCCAAGACTTGCTCGGCAGAATAGCCTCGGTAGCTACTGCGTCCATAGAGCTTCTCGGTAAACTCCTGAGCATAGGTCTCTAGAGGACAGACTCGATTGTTGTATAGGATGTGCAGTTCGCCCAAGCTCTTAGCCACACTAGCGGGGATCGTCTTGGGGAGTGGCGTCGAGGGGGCTTTTGCCTCTGCCGAGAGCGTACCACCAGCGAGGAGTATCAGAAGCATCGCCACGGGAGAGACGAGAGCCTGCTTGAGGAGCTGTCTCACTTTACGACGACGTGCGTACATGCCCCCTACGAGGCTGATTGCGAGGAGCGCATAGCCTAGGTAAGAGATCGATATACCCCATGGATCGTATGCGATGGAGAGGATCGAGGAGGTGGTCTCTGGGTCGTAGCCTGACTGGTAGAAGCGATAGAATCGGTAGCGGAAGATGCGATTCATAGAGACAGCACCACGGATGCTCTGCGACCGCTCCCCGTCCTGAATGACGAGATTGCTCTGGTAGTCTAGCGGGAATTGAGTCCCTGTGTAGTAGGTCAGATCAAACCGCTCCAAAGCGACCTCAAAGGGGAGGGTCAGTGTCTCTCCCTGTTCACTCTGATAGCGATCCGTAGGACTGGCACCCTCCTGGAGCTTGATCCGTCCATGTATGGCAGTCCAGCTAGTCACGCCAGCACCCAGCAAGATGACCAGCAGTGAGACGTGGATCATCCAGATCCAGAAGCGTCTGTAGAGCTTAGCTCGTAAGATATAAAGTAGCCCAGCACAGGAGAGTAGCACCCACAAGATGGTAAAGAGCGGGGAGCCATACCAGTGCTCCTGCACGAAGGGCGTACCGTAAAGCTTTTCAACCACAGTGGCTGTCGCGAGGACAGCCACCGTGATGAGTAGTAATATGAAAGGGAGCTTGCGCCACACCATATTTATGTTGTAATCTAGTGCGTGAAGCTATACAGCGTTGATAAACTTGACAATCGCCTCACGATCCTTGCGGTCAAGCTGGCGGAACTTCTCTACCGTAAATCGTGCATCACTATTCTTAGCACCATGCCACATAATAGCCTCGATCACATTGCGTGCGCGGCAGTCGTGCAGTCGATCCTGATGACCTGAAGCCTTCTGGCTCAGACCGCGTCCCCAGAGCGGGGTGGTACGGCACCAACCCGTGCGGATGTCGTTTTGCATGTGGAGCTGGTGCTGGACCATGTCGGTGTAAGGCCAGATCTTCTGCTTGGGGTAGCGTGGCATAGCCTTCTTGCCGCCCTCGGTCAGACCATACACATCCACGACAACGTCATCGCCCGTAGTCCAAGAGGGACGGTGGCAAGTGGCACATCCTATCTCAGTGAAGAGCTGCTTACCACGCTGCACATCGGGGGAGTCTATGTCTCTCGCAGCTGGCACAGCTAGACCACGTATCCACACCATCAGATCGTAGCAAGCCTGTGCGTCCATCTCGACGGGCAGGTCTGTAGCTGTAAAGAAGTCGTAGATATCCTTCTCCACATTGCCAGTCTTCTTGCGATCAGGGAAGTATTTGTAGAACTCAGCCTGTACGTCGGGATCTTTGCTTGCCGTCCGTGCGTAAGCCTCAGGTATGTAGAACTTACGAAACATCGGCGTGATGATATTGGTCACCTCCCATAGGCTCACATTGGCAGAGAGCTTGGTAAAGTCACACGCATAGTCAAAGCGCATCGGGTGCCCCGCAGCGTCTACCCCCGTGGGGGCGAAGTCGCTACCAGCCCAAATAGCGGGATTGAGCGGTGTGTGCGGAGCCTCTTTGATATACTGCTGACGTATATCCTCATCGCTGATCGCATCGAGCAGACCCGTACCATAGATGCCGATGGTAGACTCAAGCGTAACGACCGCCTGATCGAGCGGGAAGGGCTTGCCATTCACCTCTAGTGGCGAGTAGAGAGCCTCTGCGGGCAGATGCACCTCGGGATAGATAAGATCGTAAGTCTCGCCATCGTCAAACTTATTGCCCCACTCGTCCGTATAGCTGCGCCAGTCGATGGTCATCTTGTCAGCATCGATCATAGGCTTGAAGGGCGGCAGTGCGACAGTCATAGGCACTAATCCGAGCGAGCTAGCCATATTTCCCTCTTTGTCGGTAACGATGATGAGACAGCCATTGCCCATCTGCTCACTATTGTAGCGTGTGATGCGCTTACCATGGCCATAGCCCGGGTGACAAGCCTCGCAGGAGGTACGATTGTATAGAGGACCTAGTCCCGTGAAGGTCAGACCAGGTACATCACCAGCAGCGTGCGCCGTCTCAAAGCGACGCTCACCTTGCTTGAAGTTGGCATCTAGTCCAGCCAGTGCTATAGCCTCTGTGGGCTGCTCGAAGCATGAGGCCGTGTTGTTGAAGGTAGTGCCTAGCTTGCCTCCGCTGTAATACTCCTCGCTAAGCGTCTGAGGGGTGTCGCTACCGCACTCCTGCTGACAAGCTGTCAGGCTAGCAAGGATGAGCGCTAGCAGTGCTAGCTGTGTAGTTAAGTACTTCATAAGAATAAAGTGTTTGGGTGTATGTGTCTCCCCTCCCCTGACAGCTTATATCTATCATCATAATCTATTGCTCTAGCAAATGCTTGCTCAGGAGAGGGGTAGAAGTTAGAGGTTAGACTTTAGAGGTTAGAGATTAGATCGAATTGAGCCGTCAAATAAACCTGCGGGATTAGATCGACTCGATGAAGGTAACGACAGCCTTTCGCTCCTCCTTGCTGAGCTTGCGAAACTTCTCAACAGACGCTCTCGCATCACTAGTCTTAGCGCCGTGCCACATGATCGCCTCGATCACGGTACGTGCACGGCAGTCGTGTAGACGATCGCTAGCTCCAGTAGCCTTCATGCTCAGACCACGTCCCCACAGCGGCGTAGTACGGCACCAGCCTGTGCGGATGTTGTTTTTCATCTGCAGCTGATGCTGGATCATATCGGTGTAGGGCCAGATCTTCTGATGCGGGTAGCGTGGCAGGAGGCTAGCACGAGCACCGACGAAGAAGTTGTTCGGATCCCGGATCTGATCCTCGCCCGTAGTCCACGTAGGACGGTGGCAGCTAGCGCACCCCATCTCCTCAAAGAGCTTCTTACCCTGTTGGAACTCTTTGCTATCAGCATCTCGTGCCGACGGGACGGCTAGTCCGCGGTGCCATACCATGAAGTCGATGTACTCCTCATCGGTCATGTCGGCCGGCAGCTCGCTAGAGGTTAGGTAGTCGTAGATGTCCTTCTTGACATCCCCACTCTTCCTCCACTCTGGGTAGTAGGTATAAAACTGTGCCTGCACCTCGGGATCTTCAGAAGCGACCTGAGCATAGGCAGGGGTCATGTAGTGGTAGCGACGATCGCTACGAGTCACGTTGGTGATGTTCCAGATAGCGTTAGCTCCAGGGCCATCCTGTATGCTACCACGTGTCAGTCCGTAGGTGTAGCGGGGAAGGTACTTAGTGCCGTCGCCCTGCTTGGTATTGGTGTAGTAGCGAGCGAAGTCACCGTTCTTCCAGACGGTGGGGTTGAGGTTGGCACCGTGCTTCTCCTCCGTCTGATACTGAGCACGGAGGTCCTCGTCACTGATAGCGTCGAGCAGACCTGTGCCGTAGATACCGATGGTGCTCTCGAGGCGAACGCGTAGATCGGAGTATGGGATGTCTTTGCCCTTAACCTGCAAGGGGACGTAGAAGGCATCTTCCGGTATGGTCACCTCTGGGTAAATAAGGTCGTAGGTCTCACCATCGTCAAACTTATTGCCCCACTCATCTGTGTAGGGGAGCCAGTCTATCTTGATCTTACGCTCATCAAGTGGTGCCTTAAAGGGAGGCGCAGCTTGCGTCTGAGGCATACCTGTGAGAGAAGATAGATAAGTGTCGTTTTGGTCCGTGAGGACGAGTAGATAGCCGTTGCCTATGGTGTGCGAGTTGTACTCGGTCTGTCTAGCACCATGTCCGTAACCTGGGTGGCAAGCGATACAGCTAGCACGCAACCACAGTGGCCCTAGACCACGTAGCGGGAAGTTTGGATCGGTAGAGGTGTCAAAGGGGTTCTCGAAGAGACGCTCTCCCCTCTTAAACCTAGCGACCAAACCAGCCTCCTCGACTGCAGGGGTAAACTGCTCGTAACAGGTGGCCGTGTTATTGAACGCGGTGCCTAGCTTTCCTCCGCTATAATACTGCTCTTCGTATGGATTCGTTTCGCTTGGATCTGGACAATCTGAGCTACATGCGCTCAGGAGAGCCAGACAGCCTATCAGACTACATATACTTAATACCTTGTTCATAACAACTTCCTCTAAAATGCTATCATACATCTGCAGGCATCCTCTCTAGGGATCAAGCCTGCAGATGGTATGACGGTGGTTTATTGATTACTTCTGTACAGCTTCGATAGCTGCATCGATCTGCTCGAGGAGTGCATTGCACGCCTCGATGGCGGGCTTGGTAGCCTCCTTGGTCAGGTTATTGCGGAAGGGTGCCGGCATAGCGGCTACCGTCTTGATCGCATGGTCTAGGGCTGTGCGGATCTCCTTGTCTAGATCAGGATGCTGCTGAGCCATGTAGGTAGCGAGAGAGTGGTTGTGGACAGTGCCGTCGAGAGAACCGTAGTAAGCGTTGCGGACGCTACGGAGGTTGTCTGTGAAGTCCTCAATAGAGTTCCAGCTGTACCACGACTCCACGTCTAGGACGTTGCCCGAGTTGACGGGGTCCGTGATCTTCGTATTGCCCACCTCGTCAGAGATGTCGCTCGCACCTTGTAGGATCTGCACGAGAGCATCTTTTTGGCTCTTGTAGGAGCTGTTGCCCTGCTCACCAGCGGCGATCATGAGCTGACCATAGTCCATCGTAGGCAGGAGCTCCGCATCCTCAAGCGTCTTCTTCTTGTCAGCCGTCACCTTGTCTATGCCAGCCCAGCTAGCCTCTAGGCGGATCGCCTGACGTGCTAGATCCTCAGCGACAGCCGCATTGTAAATGCGCTCAGGCTCTGTGATCTCACCGACCTTGCGGGGCTGACCATCTCTAAAGATCATGTACTCCACAGCGTGGAAGCCGAGCAGACCGTAGCCTAGAGAAGCGAAGCCCTTGGCATCAGGACCCTCCTCCTTGAGTTCGTCGAGGAGGTCTTTGTTCTTAAGGATGTTGTCTAGCTGATTCTTCTGCAGAGGCCAAGAGTCGATGTGCGGGTCGATGTTATAGTCACCAGCAGCTCCATAGAGAAAAGCCTCGCTAAGCTCCCAGTAAGCACGCGCTGCGACCCACTTCTTGCAAGCCTTGTCGACCAGCTCTTGGGAGGGATTCTTCATCAGCTCCTCGCAAAGCCCAGACAGCTCGATAGCATTGTCTGCTAGAGACTTGTAGGTGGGTACTACGACACCCTCGACGAACTGCTTAATGAGTGCCGTCTGTGCGGGGTCTAGCTGCTTTGCCTTGGGCTCGTCGCTCTCTTGACAAGAGACGAGAAGGACGCCCACGACTGAGAGAAGGAGCATTTTGAAGATGTAGGTATACTTATTCATAGTCGATTGTATTGTGTTGAGTTAAAAGAATCTAGAAGTGAAACATTCCGAAGTAGGCGATGCCGAGGCTGACGGTCGGCTCATCGTTGAACTGCTTGTGCAGCATACGATGGCTATACTCAGCCTTGACAACGATCTCAGGGATCGGGTAGTAGTTCAGTCCGACGGTAAACTTCTGTCGCTCCCACTCGGGCTCGTCGGTCATACTGGGCACTACTTGAAACATGGAGTCGTAGTAGTCATACCGCCCGAAGAGGTAGAGACGCTGCTTGAGCTGACGTAGCTTGTCCGAGGCCGAGAAGAGGTCATATCCACCCTCCAAGCCAGCAGCTAGAGCCGCCTTGGCGACACTGTTCTTTGGTGAGGGGGAGTCCTTACGAGTCGTACGATTAGCATTTGTGATCTCCATCGAGTCACTCAGGTGTCCGTAGTCCACATTGCCTCGCAAGATGAGCTGCGGATTGGCATACTGGAAGTCAAAAGCTCCGATACAGACGAGCCCCTTGATATGGTCATACTTATTTGTCGCATTGAGCGTGTTACGACCGCTTGTCCCGACGTAGCCACTCAAGCTAAGGCGCAGGTTGCGCACCGAGTAGTTGTCCACACGCATAGCACAGGCGTAGTTCGTCGCCATCTTAAACTCGTAGGGACTACCAGCTCCGCCATGGATCCAGTCCTTATTGTTAAAGCGGTCAGCATCTAGCCCAGCTATACCCATGATCTCGTACCGCCAGTTGGGTAGCTTACCCCACAGGCCTATACCCGTCTCATGCCAGGTGCAGGGCAGGATCGTATTCTCCCCCTCGGGTCGATAAACCGTAAAGAACTCCGTCGGCATATGGTACGCATTGGTCGCTCCGACTGGCACCACCATGTGTCCGATGCGAAGGTTGAGCGCTGGTGAAAAGCTCTTCTGTAGCCAAAACTGCTCGAGAGCCACCTCGCCACCACGCTCTATCTCAGACTCGTACTCGCCGGTCTCCTCCTCTTCGATCTCGACAGCACTCTCCGTGCCACCATGCTCAAACTCGATCTCAGAGCCTAGAGACCAACCATGACCAAAATCATAACCAACAAAGAAAACAACGTGTGGCAAGTCTACCTGTCCGAAGCTACGAGCATCTTTGTAGAGCTCAGCATCGGTATAGCGCTTAAAGTTATTACTGTAAAACATCCTCGAAGCGACAGCCTCCCCATACCCACCAAAGGTGAGCCGACGAGGAGCTGGCGAGGAGGTTTGTGATAGTGAGTCCACAGTCTGCGCCTCTGATAGCTGTACGGTGCAAAGTACGAGACCACAGAGGAGATACGAAATGAATCGTTTCATATATTATTATAGAGTGTTTGACATTGTCGTAAATCAAACTAAGGGAGAGCTTTATTGGGGTCCCTTACATTGTTTAGCGTACCTCAAGATGGGCATAGTGGAGGGGAAAACGAAGAAAATAAGGGGAACGAATCCTCTACTACGCGACAAATTTCCACTGCAAAGGTACGGCAGGGGCTTACAATGGCTCACGACAAAAGCTAGCAGATAGTAGGTATATCGGTAGTGAGTAACAAATGTTCAATACTACCTATTAGGTAATCCGCTGAAATAATCGAGCGATGGCGAGATCCGTTTTCTCTAGCTATACGCTCATCTGGTGGCTCTTGCTACCGATTTGCACTTGAGAGCTACTGAGGAGGGGACTCTCTGCTGGCACCTCATAGAGGAGCTCTCTCGTGAATCGATACGCTTTTGCATCAGAAGAAGCTGTTCCCCACGTGGCAATTTTCAAATCTCCACGTGGAAAATAAAAAATCTCCACGTGGGCGAGAAACAAAACTTCGGAGGAATCAAATGAAACTTCGGAAGAATTGTTTCTTGCCCACGTGGAGAATGAAAAATAGCCACGTGGAGAATTGTTTTTTTCCACGTGGCTATCGCACGACAACCTCGACCACCTATAATAAAGTAGGGGCGAACATCTGTGGATGTCCGCCCCTACGGCTATGTTGTCGTCTTGTGGCGAGCTACGTGGCTCGCTTTACTTGACGAGATCCATCGTGTCGCGTGCTATCATCAGCTCCTCGTCGGTGGGAACGCAGATGACGGTCACACGGCTAGAGGGCTTAGAGAGTACCTTCTCCTCGCCACGGCTAGAGCGATTGACTGCTGAGTCAAACTCTACGCCCATAAACTCAAGCCCAGAGACTACTGCCTCACGAGTCGTCTGGTCGTTTTCGCCGACACCGCCCGTGAAGACGATGACATCGACACCGCCCATGGCAGCTGCGTAGGCTCCGATGTACTTCTTGATACGGTAGCGATACATCTCGAGCGCAAGCTTAGCACGCTCGTTGCCAGCCTCGGCAGCCTGCTCTACGTCACGCATATCGGAGGAGACACCGCTGATGCCGAGTACACCGCTCTGCTTATTGACCATCGTCGAGAAGTCGCTCGGAGTCATTTTCTCACGCTCCATAATAAAGGGCACGATACCTGGGTCGATACTTCCGCAGCGAGTACCCATCATCAGACCATCTGTAGGGGTCAAGCCCATAGAAGTGTCGAGCACCTTACCATTGCATACGGCTGCGATCGAAGCACCATTGCCGATATGGCAGGTGATGATGCGTGTCTTGTCAAAGTCCTTACCAAGGATCTCACAAGCACGATGACTGATGTAGCGGTGGCTTGTGCCGTGGAAGCCGTAGCGACGTACCCCGTACTTCTCATAGTACTCGTAGGGTAGCGCATACATATAAGTGTATGCGGGCATCGTCTGGTGGAAGGCTGTATCAAAGACAGCGACCTGCTGCACCTTCGGGAGGAGCTTCGTGATAGCGTCGATACCCTTCAGTGAGGGTGGATTGTGTAGTGGAGCGAGGTCAGAGACGCGCTTCACCTGCTCGATCACCTCGTCATTGATGAGGACGCTCTTATTGATAGCCTCACCACCATGTACGAGACGGTGACCCACAGCCTCGATCTGGTCTACACTGTCTAGGACAGCGTACTCAGACTTCGTCAGGATCTCGAGGATAAACTCGACAGCTACCGTGTGCTCCGGTAGCGGACGGTCTATCTGCACCTTCTTGCCGTCGGTTGTCTTGAACTTGATGAAAGAGTCGGGCAGGCCGAGCTTCTCAATACCGCCTGAAGCGAGGATACGAGCCTCGGGCATATCATATAGTGAATACTTGACAGACGAGCTGCCACAGTTAAGGACTAGTACGATCATAATGTATCTTTAGTAAAGGGAAGGGAGTAAGTGATGAATTACTTCTTAGCTGCGATAGCCTGGTTGCAAGTGATCGTGATCACGTTGTAGACATCCTCTACAGAGCAGCCACGGCTGAGGTCATTGACTGGAGCAGCCATACCCTGTAGGATAGGACCGACAGCGGTAGCACGACCGAGGCGCTCGACCAGCTTGTAGGCTACGTTGCCCACCTCAAGGTTCGGGAAGACGAGGACGTTTGCCTTACCAGCTACGGGGCTCTCGGGAGCCTTGAGCTCAGCGATCTTGCTCACGATAGCTGCGTCAGCCTGTAGCTCACCATCGATGAGTAGGTCAGGAGCCATCTCCTTAGCGATCTTGTAAGCCTCCGTAACCTTGTCGATCATCTCGCTCTTGGCAGAGCCCTTTGTGGAGTAGCTCAGGAGGGCAATGCGTGGCTCCATATCGCCGATGCTACGAGCCGTGTCGGCAGAAGCAATAGCGATCTGTGCGAGCTCGTTGCTATCAGGATTGGGCGTGACGGCGCAGTCAGCAAAGATGAAGAAGCCGTCCTCGCCATACTCCTTGAGCGGAGAGAAGATGAGGAATGCGCCACTGACCACCTTGAGTCCTGGACGTGTCTTGATGAGCTGGAGTGCGGGACGGAGTACGTTGCCCGTTGTGTTGTGTGCACCAGCCACCTCACCGTCAGCATCACCAGACTTGATCATCAGGCAAGCGAGGTAAAGCGGATTGACCACGAGCTCGTCAGCCTGCTCACGGGTCATACCCTTAGCCTTGCGCAGCTCCATCAGGAGGTCGCGGTAAGCTTCACGGCGTGCGTGGTTTTGTGGATCGATGATCTCAGCCTGATCGATATGCTTGAGTCCTAGCTCAGCAGCCTTAGCCTGGATCTCGGCGGGGTTACCTAGGAGGATGATGTGAGCGATGCCGTCAGCGATAACGCGGTCAGCAGCTTGGAGAGTGCGAGGCTCGAGACCCTCGGGGAGTACGATGCGCTGCTTGTTAGCCTTAGCGCGCTGTACGTTCTTTTGAAGTAATTCCATAGAGGTGTATGATAAGTTTATATTGTTGTGCAGTCTTTAGCTCCACAAAGTTACAAAATAAAGAGCAGAGCCTCCCCCCTAATCTCTAACTTCTAATCTCTCAAAATCTCTCTCAGGGATTGGTTCTACCGAGAGAAGTGCCGAGACCATCGTGAGGTAGCGTGGTGGATGCCCCTCCTCGCCCCACACCATCGGGATACCCGCTAGTCGCTCTGTGGTGCCACTCAAGTCGAAGCCCCACGACTCGAGCGATGAGCGCATCTGGTCGGGATGACGGCAAGGCTCGCCAGCACTGCGTGTGCAGGCTTGCGGCTGACAGAGCCGACAGCGACCAGCCGTAAAGAGCCGACTCCCCGCATGTTGCCGCTCTAGCTGATAGAGGAGCGGGTCGATACGATCCCGCACGGCACCCATCAGGCGAAAGCAGTAGTCCCCCACCTCGGCAGGCTGACACGCAGCCCACGACTGCTCGTCGGGCGTGACACGATGCACGAGGATCTGAGCGTAGCGGTAGCGTGCCAGAGCCTCACGCACATCATAGGTAAAGGGCGGACAAGACCAATTGGTCAGGTAAGTAGGACAATGCTCGCACAGTGCGAAGAATCGATCAGGGTCGAAGTACCCCGCCATATACTCCTCTAGAGGTAGCTGACGGAGCGTTCCCTCGATACGATAAGTTGGCTCAGCCATACTACCTATCGGCCTGCGGTACCTCAACGCCCTCCTTGTATAGATGTCTCTTGATGCTGCGCTTGGGCGACTTGATGAAGGGAGTCTTCTGGCGAATGAACTTAGTCACCATCTCGTAGGATCCAAGCTTGGCATTGAGCTGCTTACGCTGATCTTTGATCTGCTCCCATGCCTCTTCGACAGTTATCCCCGCTTGCTTGGCGGCCAATTCGTCGGGATAAACAAGCGCCTCGAGACGACCATTCTTCTGATAAACCAAACTCTCCGCCACAAAGTGGAGGTTATTGAGCTTCGCTTCGATCTCCTCGGGGTAGATGTTTTGACCATTAGCCCCTAGAATCATCGTCTTGGAGCGACCGAGGATAAAGAGGTTGCCTCGCTTGTCCAGACGCCCTAGATCGCCCGTGCGCATCCAGCCGTCGGTAGTGAAGAGGTGCTTATTGATCTCGGGAAGCTTGTTATAACCGAGGCAGACATTGTCACCGCGCACCTGTATCTCACCGACACCTGGAGCTAAGGGCTGATCAAAGTCTTCCGGCACCTCTATGCGTATCTCCATATGTGGCAGAGCGCGTCCCGCAGAGAGTGGCACCCAGCGGCGATGGTTGCTGTAAGAGATGAGCGGAGCGCACTCGGTCATACCGTAGCCGACAGTGAGCGGGAAGCCGATACGATGTAGGAAGGCAGCGACCTCTGTAGAGAGCGGTGCCCCCCCGACGATCACCTCGCGGAAGTTGCCCCCGAGTCCATCGGTGAGCTTCTTGCGGATCTCTCGGTAGACCAGCTTGCGTAGGAGCGGAATACGTAGGAGTGTCTTGATGGTAGAGCGCTCTAGGACCGGCACGATAGACTGCTTGTAGATCTTCTCCAAGATGAGTGGCACAGAGATGATCAGCACGGGGCGTATCTCAGCAAAAGCTTTCATCAAGATCTTGGGCGAAGGCACCTTGCCTAGTATATGCGTGTGGACGCCTATGTAAAGGGCTGCGAGCATGTTGAAGGCGCAGCTGTACGTGTGTGCCAGCGGGAGGAAGCAGATGATCTGCTCACCGCTATACATGAGGTCGAGCTTCTGTGCATAGAGGGCGTTGCCTGCCAGATTGCCCGCGGTGATCAGCACGCCCTTGCTAAAGCCAGTCGTCCCTGAGGTGTAGTTGATCACGACCAACTCATCATTGCCCACCTCGGGGTAGACAATGTCGGCGCGACGGAAGCCCTTGGGGTAAAAGCGTGCCACAAAGGGAGCGAAGGGGAGGAGTCGCTTATAGTCGTATGGCATCCCCGAGCGAGCATAACGCCACGAGATCTTCTTGATGTCAAAGATAGTCTGCACCATCGGGAGGTCCTCCTCAGGATTGAGCTTCGCTAAGATGAGATCGTCTATAAAGAGGAGCTTCGCCTCGCTATGATTGATGATCGTCTTAGCGTCCTCGGCATTGAAGTCCTGCAGTATCGGGACGATCACAGCGCCGTAAGTGATCGTAGCCATAAAGATGACGCACCAGTGAACTGAGTCAGCACCCATCAGAGCGATGCGGTCACCGCGCTGTATACCAGTCTCCTTGTATATATAGTGTAGATGCGCGATCTGTAGCGCTAAGTCGCGATAAGATATAGTGTAACCGCTGGCATAGTCCGAGAGAGCTGGCTGTCGGAAGTGCTCTCTGAAGCTCGCCTCGTAGGCCTTAATAAGATTGTCTGGATACATAGGTGCTATCTCCTATTGTGTTAAGCGTGTGGCGCAAAGTTACGAAATAGAACCCTAACCCGCCTGCCTCTAAAAAATGAATCTCGACCCCGCAAATCTCATCCATAGCTGATTACTCATGGAGAGACTTACGAGGTCGAGACTAGAGGGAGAGACTCCGCAGAGCCACTATGCTAGCATAAATGAAGCGTATCGGGAGGCTCTAACCAATCGTATCATCGTACGATGAGCCATCCACTATGCTCATCGGTGATCACAAGGTACTTGCCAGCAGGATAATTAGATAAGTCTATCTCGCCTTGTCCTAGGGCATCAGCCTGAATGGTTGCCATACACTTACCCTCCTGCGTATAAACAGAGAAGTCGCTGTAAGGCTTGAGACCACAGACTCTCGCTAAGTCTCTTGCAGGATTGGGCGTGATCGTGAGATCTTGTCTCTTAGTCGGATCAGCTATGCTCTTGACAAGGCGAAATGTGATGGTGATCTCTACATCCTTGGTAACTAGGTAGACTTTGTCTTCCGTTATATCCTGATCTCCAACTTTGATGCTCTCTAGCTCATAACCTTCGTCAGGTGTCGCCTCGACCTTTATCTCTGTAGCAAAGGGGACCCGCTCAGGGTCAGTCACCTCTAGGAGCGTTGCTGTACCACCCTCTCCGACAGATAGTGTCACATGGAGGAATGTCGTATCGCTCCCCTCGTATGGGATGAGATCCTTGGTCTCAGGATTGAAGTCGTAGACAGTCCATCCCTTGGCTTTTGCCTCTGCTACTTGTGCTTTGAGGATTACGTTTTGCTCTGTATCGCTCTGGGTATTAACGGCAACCAGCTTGGCAGATTCTTTTTTTGGCAAAGATGTCACGAGAGCCTGCATATCGTTGGGATAGATGCGATTTTCTATGCACCATAGACTACCTAACTCGGGGTTTTGTGACAGATCTATCTTTTCTATCGAATTGTGCTCTACAGACATCACTTGTAGCTTAGGACAGTGCGACACATCGATCTCCTGTAGCTGGTTGCTCTCGGCGGCTAGTACAGTGAGCTGCTCGAGTGTAGAGAGGTCTAGCGAGGAGAGCTGGTTGTTATAGCAGTCTAGTCGCACGAGCTTGGTCTGTGCAGAGAGGTCTATATCCGTGAGCTTGTTGTTGGCTACGAGCAGCCAGGTAATAGCTCCATTGTTGGCTAGGTCTAGGTGGTCTATACTATTAGTCCCTAGGTCTATTACCTTTACGTTAGGACAGCCACTCAGATCGATAGCTGTCAGCTGATTGTTGGCAGCTTTGAGCATTGTAAAAGAGGGGTGACTAGCTCCGAACTTAAGGCTCTTAAGCTGGTTGTCAAAGCAATAGACTTCGTATAGATCCTTACACTGAGATAGGTCTAGCTGCTGTAGCTTGTTTTGCTGACAGTAAAGCATCGATAGAGCCTTGTTGTCACCTATATTCAGCTCTGTGAGCTGGTTGCCCGAGCAGTTGAGCTGTTGTAGACATGAGATACCAGATAGATCTATTGCTGTGAGCTTGATCTCTTGGCACCCCAAGTCGGTTATCTCCCCCATGAGCTTGATGGTGGGCGAGGTCACCGTGTACTGATTACCAGCGAATGTCGATTCGCCCGTGGGGGTGAGTCCCTCGATAATTGGATCCTCCCAATCATCCGTCTCGAAGGAGAGCCAAATGGTATCTCCGACGGAAGTCTCTGTGGTGAGTACGATCGTTGGGGTGGTAGTCTGTGTCTCATCGCCAGTAGTCTGAGCCGTCACCAAGAGTGGCCATATCAGGAGCAAGGCACAGAGCACTGTTTTTGTAGCTGTTTTCATGACTTATATCTGTTTAAGTTGATGTTATTAGTAGCTTACACGTTGATAAGAATCAGTAAATGAAAGAGTAACTCGGACTATTCATAGGCAAATATACGTAATTGGGTGGTACTATACTCAAGCATTTGTCGAGCAACTCTCACGGGGCTGACGAAGGCTAATTCGGCTAATCTCTATTTTGAGATGCTGGGAGGCAACAGTGATACCTGATAGACGGGATCTCTCATGCCCCGATACGATTTATCCTCAAGATGGGAAGATGGGATAGATCTCCACGTGGCTATCGTGTTTTATAGTTTCAGTTGATTGGAAAAAGCCAAGCACGACCCTCCCAGCGTCTCCGCAATTTCCAGTAGTAAGTGCAACACGAAGCGTATAAAAGCACCTACCCCTGG
>UQDF01000050.1 GCA_900539765.1 uncultured Porphyromonas sp.
TATCAAAAGCTCGACGAAACCAATTCAGTTGCATTTGATAGTTGAATCTACGGTCAGACTCTAGATACCCTCACTTTGCCGAAGAAAATGTACCTTTGAAGATCCAATATTAGCAATACATATGTGAGCTTATGCAACGAATCACACACCCTGCCTTACAGAGACTACTCCTCCTCTCTACAATAGTCGCCCTATGGGGCTCCCTGTCGCTCTCAGCACAGAGTATCACGGCGGCACGGATCAATGAGGTGATGATAGATAATGTAGATAACTACATAGACAACTATGGCAAGCGTAGCCCGTGGATCGAGATCTACAACTCCTCAGCGGGGACGATAAACCTTGCGGGCTGCTTTCTGACCGATGATCCGCAGTATCTCAAGAAATATATGATCCCTAAGGGGGATGTGCTGACGGTGATCAAGCCGAGGCAGAGCATCGTCTTCTTTGCCGATGAGATGCCAATGCGAGGCACCTTTCACCTAAACTTCTCGCTAGCACCTGACACCACTCACTATCTAGCTTTGGTAAGCAACGATGGGTGCACCATCATCGATGAGGTGGAGGTGCCAGCATCTCTCCCCGCCAATCACTCCTATGCTCGTATCGATGACGGAGTGCGTACGGTTGTGGCCACCGAGGCGTGGCATGTCACGGAGCACACGACGCCTGGATCTAACAATGTGGTCAAGGACAAGAATGAGAAGATCGACCGTCTACAAGAGGCTGACCCTAATGGCTTTGTGATGACCATCACCGCTATGCTGGTGGTCTTTTCGGGGCTACTGATCCTCTTCCTGGCCTATAAGCTTGTCGGGATCGTGGCCATGCGTATCGAGGGGCGTAATGAGAGCCTGCGTGGTCGACTACACAATCGACTCGAGAAGCGATTAGAGAATCAACCAGACCAAGAGCCTACGGAGCTAGCCAGCACGACCGAAGATCCGCTTGTGCCCGTTGCTATCTCACTAGCACTGACGAGTGAGATAGAGATGGGCGGTGGCGAGGCGCCAGGACAGCTGACCATACGACCCCGCACGCAGGTTTATCAGCCGTGGAGTGATAAGAGTCAGATGATGCGTCCTACGGTTACCTGTAGACAATTGAAAAAGTAATATCGACCTAAGCAATTAACGAGATAGCCTTATGAATTTTTGGAACTTCCTTGTTGAGAATATAGAGATTTTCTCTACTTACACGGGCTTTGCCAATCTGACGACGGGTCATGTGATCATGATCCTAATTGGAGCCCTATTTATCTTCCTAGGCATACGCTTTAGGTTCGAGCCACTGCTCTTGATCCCCATTGGCTTTGGTATGCTGATCGGCAATATCCCCTTTAAGGATGCAGGCTTGCAGATCGGCATCTATGAGGAGGGTTCTGTCCTCAATATCCTCTACCAAGGGGTGAGACAGGGGTGGTACCCGCCACTAATCTTCCTCGGCATCGGTGCGATGACAGACTTCTCGGCGCTAATCTCCAATCCTAAACTAATGCTGGTGGGTGCGGCTGCACAGTTTGGCATCTTTGGAGCCTATATGATCGCCTTGCAGCTAGGCTTCGAGCCCAATGCTGCGGGTGCTATCGGTATCATCGGAGGTGCTGATGGTCCGACAGCTATCTTCCTCTCGTCGAAGCTAGCTCCCGACCTACTCGGTGCTATTGCTGTCTCGGCTTACTCCTACATGGCACTGGTGCCGATCATACAGCCGCCCTTCATGCGTCTGCTGACGACCGACAAGGAGCGACGCATACGTATGAAGCCACCCCGCAAGGTGTCTCGTGTAGAGCGCATTCTCTTTCCGATCTTCGGACTTCTCTTGACTGGCTTCCTCGTGCCATCAGGTCTACCTCTGCTGGGAATGCTTTTCTTCGGTAATATCCTCAAGGAGAGTGGCGTCTGCGATCGTCTAGCTCGCACGGCTCGTGAGCCACTCATCGATATCGTCACGATCCTCCTCGGTGTGACAGTAGGAGCCTCGACACAGGCGACACACTTCCTCACGCTCGACTCGGTAAAGATCTTTATGCTCGGTGCGATCTCCTTTATCATAGCAACCTGCTCTGGAGTACTCTTTGTCAAGTTGATGAACCTTTTCCTCAAGGACGAAAACAAGATCAATCCACTGATCGGCAATGCGGGTGTCTCCGCCGTTCCTGACTCAGCTCGCATCTCGCAAATCGAAGGCGTCAAGTATGACCGGACGAACTACTTGCTGATGCACGCTATGGGCCCTAACGTGGCTGGCGTCATCGGCTCTGCCGTCGCTGCGGGTGTCCTCCTCGGCTTCCTCTCCTAAAGCTCACGAGTAGCCCGCTAGGACACAAAGTCTCTATGGGGTTATTTTGTACCTTTGCGGACAAAGGTGTGCCAATAGGTCTGCAAGGTGGATTGTGGTACGCTTTTTGAAAGGTAACTAGAAAGAATCCTATTGATGAATAAGCATATTAAAAACCCTCTGGGTTCTCCCACTCCTAACCCGCAGGGGTCGGATCCACGACGTGGCAAGCGTCGCTTTAATCCGATGTGGCTATACCTATCGGCCATACTGATCTTGGCGATGCTCTTCTTCCTTCCGTCCGAGCAGCCTACGAATAGTAAGGAGGTGGACTGGACGGAGTTTCAGCAATTGCTCCGCAAGGAGGTCGCTACCAAAGTAGAGGTGAACCGCACCAAGGGCATCGCTGTTGCTACGCTCAACCCCAAGAAGGTGAGTATGGTCTACAGCGAGCAGGAGCTACAAAACATCGAGCAGCGAGGCTTCCCCTTTCGTATGGTCAATACTCAGTATCAGGTCAAGTGTACCCTGCCGTCGGTAGATCGCTTTGACGAGTTTGTCCAAAGGGAGGAGGTCGCCATAGATGTCAAGTATAAGACCGACAGCATGAACTTTTGGCTCATACTAGCCAACTGGCTTCCGCTGATTCTGCTTCTTGTCTTCTGGATATGGATCTTCCGTCGTATGAGCGCTGGCCCTGGAGGTAAGAACGGTGGTCCTGGCGGAGTCTTTAATGTCGGTAAGTCTAAGGCTAAGCTCTATGACAAGAAGGAGTCGCACGTCACCTTTGACGATGTGGCGGGGCTTCACGAAGCTAAGCAGGAGCTACAGGAGATTGTCGAGTTTCTCAAGAACCCTGACAAGTACACCAAGCTGGGCGGTAAGATCCCTAAGGGTGCACTTCTCGTGGGCCCTCCAGGGACTGGTAAGACGCTCTTTGCGAAGGCGGTCGCTGGTGAGGCGCATGTGCCGTTCTTCTCGATTTCGGGTTCAGACTTTGTGGAGATGTTCGTCGGTGTGGGAGCTTCGCGCGTTCGAGACCTCTTCAAGCAGGCTAAGGAGAAGTCGCCCTGTATCATCTTCATCGATGAGATCGACGCCGTGGGGCGTGCACGAAGTAAGAACGCTGGCTTCAGCAGTAATGACGAGCGAGAGAACACGCTCAACCAGCTTCTCACCGAGATGGACGGCTTCGATGGCAATAGTGGAGTGATCATCCTCGCAGCGACGAACCGTGTGGACATCCTCGACAAGGCGCTCCTTCGTGCTGGACGCTTCGATCGTCAGATCTACGTAGACCTACCCGACTTGAACGACCGCAAGGAGATCTTCCTCGTACATATGAAGGGGCTCAAGCTAGGTCCAGACGTAGAGGTGGATCAGCTGGCACGACAGACGCCAGGCTTCTCGGGAGCAGACATAGCAAACGTCTGCAACGAGGCGGCGCTCATAGCGGCACGCCACGACAAGCAGGCGATCGAGAAGCAAGACTTTATGGATGCGGTGGATCGTATCATTGGTGGTCTGGAGAAGAAAAATAAGATCATCACCGAGGACGAGCGTCGCAGCATCGCCATCCACGAGGCGGGTCACGCCACCATCAGCTGGATGACGGAGTACGGCAACCCCTTGGTCAAGGTCACCATCGTGCCTCGTGGCAAGGCGCTTGGCGCCGCTTGGTATATGCCTGAGGAGCGACAGATCACCCACACGCAGGTACTTCTCGATGAGCTTTGCTCGCTACTGGGAGGTCGTGCTGCTGAGGAGTTATTCCTCGATCGCATCTCGACAGGTGCTGCCAACGACCTCGAGCGTGTCACCAAGCTCGCCTATGCTATGATCACCTACTACGGTATGAGCGACAAGCTGCCCAACCTCAACTATGCCGACTCGCAGAGCGACGGCTATACTTTCCAAAAGCCGTACAGTGAAGAGACGGCGGTCATTATCGACCAAGAGGTCTCCAAGCTCATCGCTACACAGTATGCCCGAGCCAAGGAGATCCTGACACAGTATGCCGAGCAGCATCATCAGCTCGCGAAGCTACTTCTAGAGCGTGAGGTGATCTACACCGAAGATGTGGAGAGGATCCTAGGCAAGCGTCAGTGGATCTCACGCTCCGACGAGCTCGACGCACTCAACGAGGCTGCGCGTGCCAAGCGACTCGCTAGTGCTACCCCTCCGCCCTATATTAAAAAGGAGGAGCAGCCTGCACCCGCTCCCTCTGATGAGAAAAAGGAGGAGGAGCCTACAGATCACGAATAGTCCTCTCTAGAAGTCGGGCAGAGATACTCACTCGCTGAGCGTCTCTGTCCGACTAACTTATTAAGCTCTACGTAACACACGACAATCACTGAATACAACGCTACCATGTCGACCTTCACCACTCGTCTTATATCGGGCACTGTCTACGTAGCACTGATCGTGCTAGCCTTAACACTCCCCTTGGTCTGGGGATTGTGGATCTTGCTCTCCTTCTTTGCCGTCGCAGGGATCATCGAGTTCAACCATCTGACGCGAGTCAATCAGACCTACATCTTTCGTATCGTACTAGACTGCGCGGCAGCCGTCTGGCTTCTCTACGCCACGGCGCAGTATGGCATGGCGATCAGTCATGAGTTCGGCATTTTCATTCCTTACCTGCTCTACCTGCTCTATGTGGTCTGTCGCTCTACATTCCTTCCACACCAAGCTATGCTCCCCAGCCTCAGCAACAGTCTCATAGGCCAGCTTTACATAGCCGTACCCCTTGCGCTGACCATCAGACTGACGCTTGTGGTCGACCCTTTCTCTTCCATGACGCAGTTCGACGGGTTGCTCCTCCTCGCCATCTTCATCTTTATATGGGTCAATGACACGGGTGCTTACCTCGTCGGCTCACGTTGGGGCAAAAGAAGACTAGCACCCAGCATCTCACCAAAGAAAAGCGTCGAGGGCTCCATCGGAGGACTCATTCTCGTCCTTCTCTCAGCAGTCGTCTTGCGTCTGCTGTTATTCCCCGAGCTAAGCTGGCTACGCATTTTGCTCATTGCTACAGTGGTTGCCATCTTTGGTACCATTGGGGATCTCTTCGAGAGTAGCCTCAAGCGTCAGGCGGGTGTCAAGGATTCGGGCAAGCTCATCCCAGGTCACGGAGGCATACTCGATCGCATCGACAGCCTACTTCTAGCAGTGCCAGCCGTCTACCTGCTCCTCGCTTTCCTCGATCTATACTAAAGCAGTGAAAGTACCCCGCTCACTACGCTCCATACTAGCCGACAGCGGTCTACTCATCTCTGTCAGCGTCGGGGTACAGCTGATAGCCTTACTCCTCTTACCGTGGGTCAGTAGACTATACACACCAGACACGCTAGGCGACCTAGCACTCATCCTCTCCATCGCCACGCTGCTCAGCATCGCCGTGGGGGGGCGCTACGATCAGGCTATCGTCGTCTGCCAAGAGCCCTTAGAGCGAGACCACTTGCTACGCCTCACCCTATGGATCACAGGCGTAATAACGCTCATACTATTCGCCCTCACCCCAGTCATCGAGCCACGGATCGTAGCAACCCGCTACGCCACCCTGCAGGGCAAGCTCTGGCTCATTCCGCCCGTTGTCTGCGCTTTAGGACTTAGCACTACGCTGAGCAATTATGCGCTAAGCCTAGGACACTTCAAGCGTATCGCCACCAGCAAGGCGGTACAGGGACTAGGCAACAATGGGCTCAAAGTGGGCTTCGGACTCTTCTCGCCCACGGTCTGGAGCTTGTGGGGAGCGCAAATAGCCTCGACGCTGCTTGCACTTGTTCCACTCCTGCCTTCACTCAAGCAGCACAAGACAATTAATGGTCCGACCAACCGTAGAGGGCTAAAGTTTGTAGCTCGCAAGTACAGAGTCTTCCCGATATTTAGCCTTCCTCAGACACTCATCACCACCCTCCTCGGGTCGATCCTAATCCTCATGCTACCGCTAGGCTACACCACCGTAGAGGTAGGACTGGTCTCCATGGCAACGATGCTGGCACGCCGTCCCATACAGCTCATCGCAGACAGCGTCAGTCAGGTCTACTTCAACCGTCTCTCCGTAGCACACCATGCGCAGGCTCCTTGGCGACCACTCGTCCGCCCACTGCTCGTGGTAACGCTCGTGGTAGGCATCCCCACGCTCTTAATACTCTGGTGGGCTATGCCTTATCTCGTTCGCTGGCTCTTAGCTCCCGAGTACGTAGCCTGCACAGAGATCATACGCGCTATGCTCGTGTACCTGCTCGTCTTCTTCTTCACCTCCATCATCAACGTTATCCCCGACATCATCGAGCGACAAAGGGCGCACCTACAGTTCCAATTGCTCAACCTCTTCCTGCAAGTTGCCCTCCTGGTGCTACTCATCTACGTCTTGCGCGCACCCTTCGTCGAGACCGTCTTCACCTACTACCTAGTCATCGCACTCTACCATATACTCTATGGGGGGTGGCTCCTCTATCTCTTACTCCGACACGACCAGCAGCTCCTGCATGGTAATAGTTAGTTTTCTGTTGCTTTCGGGATTCGGCTTTGGTCACATACGGAGGTATGCTCCCTTCAGACCTCACCCTCAGCGCCTTGCGCTTCATCCTTTCTGCAAAGTCTAGACAATCTTGTAAGCAAGATTGTGAGACTGTTGACTTTTGCAACAGTCTCCACAGAGATTAGAGGATATCTGTAGCGATATGTAGAGACGCCACTTTTGCAACGGAGTTGCACCCAGATAGCTCTACCTTTGCCTCCGTAACAGTACATCTATATCTTATGAAGAAGAAACTAATACGTATCATACTTTCAGCCCTGCTACTCATTGGGGCCTATATCGTGGAGCGCACCTGCGCACTCCCGATGTGGCAGCTACTCTTGGTCTACCTCGTGCCATACCTTATCATAGGGTATGACGTGCTCGGCGAGGCGGTCGAGGGGGTGGCGCATGGCGAACTCTTTGACGAGCACTTCCTTATGAGCATCGCTACCATCGGTGCGCTCTGCATAGGCTTCCTGCCAGGAGCCGAGGCGCAGTTCCCCGAGGCGGTCTTTGTGATGCTCTTCTTCCAGCTAGGCGAACTCTTCGAGGGGTATGCCGAGGGCAAGAGCCGTCGTGCCGTCTCCCACCTCCTCGAGATACGCCCCGACACGGCAAACGTGCTGCGTGACGGAGTCGAGCAGTCGGTCGCCCCTGAGGAGGTAGCTGTGGGCGAGACGATCATCATCAAGCCTGGCGAACGGGTACCGCTCGATGGCTTCATCGTGGAGGGCTCCTCAGCACTTAATACGGTCGCACTAACGGGCGAAAGCGTACCCCGTAGCGTCACCGTCGAGGACGAGGTTATGTCTGGCTGTGTCAACCTCTCGGGTCTACTCACCGTCCGTGTCGCCAAGACAGCGGGCGACTCCACCGCCTCTAAGATCATCGAGATGGTCGAGCATGCCACCGATCATAAGTCTCGGAGCGAGACATTCATACGTCGCTTCGCCCGTGTCTACACGCCCGTTGTAGTGATCGTGGCGCTCCTGCTCGCCTTCATACCGCCACTCCTGACGGGTAGCTTCACAGACCACTTCGCCACTTGGCTGTACCGAGCATTGACCTTCCTAGTCATCTCCTGCCCCTGCGCTCTAGTCATCTCTATCCCGCTCTCCTTCTTTGCGGGCATCGGAGGCGCTTCACGAGCTGGTGTTTTGGTCAAAGGAGCCAACTATATGGACGCTTTGGCCAAGGCGCGTGCCGTCCTTTTTGACAAAACAGGCACCCTGACGAAAGGCTCTTTTACCGCCAATGCGGTGCACCCGACAGCCTGCGAAGCGAACCACCTGCTGCATATGGTGGCTCACGTGGAGCGTCACTCCACACACCCGATCGCTGCCTCGCTGCGTAACGCTTACCCCAACGAACAGGACGACTGCTCTATCGAGGAGGTCGAGGAGCTTGCCGGACGAGGGGTCAAGGCACGTGTCAACGGCTCCGAAGTTTACGTGGGCAACGTAGCACTGATGGAGTCTATCGGTGCTCAGTGGCAGCCTTGCGACCATGCCGGCACGATCGTCCATGCGGCTATCGACGGCAACTATGCGGGACATATTGTCGTCTCGGACACGATCAAGGAGGAGTCTAAACAAACGATCGAAGAGCTGAGCCGCCTAGGCATCCACCAGCTAGTTATGCTCACAGGCGACCACGAGGAGGTAGCTCGTGAGGTGGCACAGCAGGTGGGCATCACCGAGTACTATGCGGATCTGCTTCCTGCGGACAAGCTGGCACGCCTCGTGACGATCCTCGAGCAGCCGGCTCGTGGCACCGTTCTCTTCGTAGGCGATGGTATCAACGATGCGCCTGTCCTAGCGCGTGCCGATGTGGGTATCGCCATGGGCGGACTAGGCTCTGATGCTGCCATAGAGGCGGCCGACGTGGTCATCATGGACGACAATACGCTCAAGATCGCTACTGCCATACGCATCGCACGCCGCACGGTCAGCATTGCCCTCCAGAACGCTTGGTTTGCCATAGGTATTAAGGTATTGGTACTGCTCCTCGCATTGCTCGGTGTAGCCACTATGTGGATGGCAGTCTTCGCTGATGTAGGCGTGACCGTCCTTGCCGTGCTCAACGCTATGCGCGCCTTGCGACCAGTCAAGTAAGCCGAGCTTCGTCTCACACCTATAAATAGCCCTTTGTAGGGACGCAACGGACGCACGAGCCGTGCGTTCCTACAAAGGGTTACACGTATCATCGTTACACGTATCGCTTTGATACAACGGACGACAAACATCGCTCACAACTTGCGACTTTTGTCTACCTTTGTGGTGATGAGATCACTTTACTACATCGTCTTACTGCTCTGCTTACTACTGCAGGGTAGCGTGCTGGCTCTACACAGTCAGACGACCGACACGATGGCTGTCGCGACACCCCATCGTGTGGCGCTTACGGGTTACGTCTTAGATCGTGACCGTGAGCCGATTGAGTTTGCCTCGGTGCGTGTCGAGGGTACGGCCCTTGGCACGTGGAGCGACCTAACGGGAGCTTACCGCTTGGAGCTGATCCCGACGACCGATAGCGTGGTGGTCACCTACAGCTCTATCGGTTATCAGACGGTGCGCCAAGTGTACCCACAGGGTATCTCACGAGATATGCACTTTAACCCGATGCTGGGAGAGAGTGCTATAGCCTTAGGTACCGTGACGGTGCGGGGCGAGGCGCGTCCGCCCAGTATGGAGCGTATCACGACTCAGACGCTCGCCATGGAGGCTTCGCCGACACGTAGCATCGAGTCCATGGTGGCAACCTATGCGGGGGTTACGCAGCACAACGAGCTGAGTACGCAGTACAATGTACGTGGGGGGAGTTTCGATGAGAACCTCGTCTACGTCAACGGTATCGAGGTGTACCGCCCACTATTAGTGCGCTCTGCCGAGCAAGAGGGTTTGAGCTTTGTCAATACCGATCTGGTGGATCGAGTTTACTTTTCGGCTGGAGCCTTCGATGCGCACTATGGCGACCGACTCTCCTCAGTCCTAGACATACAGTACAAGCGCCCTACGAAGCTCGAGGGGACTGTATCCCTCGGCCTGATGAATAATAGTCTTTACGTGGGGGGTAAGCATGGGCGCTTCACCCATATCACAGGCATCCGAACGCGCACCACACAACAGATGCTCTCTAAGATGGAGACCCGCGGCGAGTACAACCCCTTCTATGCCGATGCGCAGACTTATCTGACCTACACCTTCAACGATCGCTGGCGCATCGAAGGAATCGGTTATTACTCCTGGACACAGTACCGCTTTCGTCCCGAACAGCGTGAGACGACTGTCGGTTCCCTGCAAAACGCTAAGCACTTTACCGTCTACTTCGACGGACAGGAGCGGGATCGCTTTTCCACACTCTTTGGTGCCTTGACGCTACACTGGCGCCCTAGCAGTCGAGGCGCACATAGGTTAGACCTGAGCCTCTACAACAGCCACGAGCGAGAGAGCTACGACATAACGGGCGCTTACTATCTGCAGAAGGAGGCTGACCCAACGACTGGAGGTGAGGAGCAGGAACTCCTCGCCACGGGCGTCAATCATGAGCATGCCCGCAACCTACTCCGCTACTCGGTCGCTGCGCTCGCTTATAGTGGCAACCAGCGTCTCAGCGAGACGCATCGCCTCATGTGGGGTGCGGAGCTACGTGGCGAGCAGATCGCGGACTACATCTCTGAGTGGGTCAAGCTCGACTCGGCCGGCTACAATCTGCCACGAGATCCCAATCTGATCAAGATGCAGAGCAATCTCTACTCCAACGTCTCGCTGCGCTCGGCTCGTGCCTCGCTCTACCTGCAAGATGAGATGCAGTGGCAGACACCCTCGGGGAGCTATCATCTGACGGCAGGCGTGCGGGGGAGCTTTTGGTCGTTCAATAAGAAAGCGGACATCTCGCCTCGTCTGGTCGCTTCGTGGCGACCGAAAGAGCTGTCCGACCTCTTGGTGAGAGCTGCTGGAGGGCTATACTACCAGAGCCCCTTTTACAAGGAGATACGCATCATCGAGGCTGACGCTATGGGCAATCAGTCTGTACTGCTCAACGATCAGGTGCGTTCGCAAGGATCAGCACAAGCCTTGGTCGGTGTGGACTACAACTTCCTCGTGGCGGATCGCAAGTTTCGCCTCACCGCCGAGGGTTACTATAAGCATCTCTTTCGCATCAATCCCTACTACGTGGACAATGTCAAGCAGCGCTACCTAGGTCAAAACCTCGGCACTGGCTACATCGTAGGGCTAGATGTCAAGCTCTTTGGGGAGTTTGTCCCAGACGTAGACTCGTGGCTTACTGGCTCGCTGATGCGTGGACGGCAGACCATCGAGGGGTATGGCGAGATGCCATTACCACACGTGCCAGACTACAACTTGTCACTCTTCTTTCAGGACTACTTCCCTGGTTACAAGCGTATCACGCTCAGCTTGCGTGGCGTGCTGACGGGGGGACTCCCTCAGCTTAACGCTGCCGAGGGCTTTGGTCGTCCGCTCTTCCGTGGCACACCTTACAAGCGTGTTGACATCGGTATGCAGTACACGCTGTGGGATCGTGCGGAGGCACGGCCTGGTGCGTGGCGCTGGCTACAAGCGCTCAGCAAGGTATCGATCGGGGTGAATGTCTTCAACCTCTTTGACATGACCAACATCGGCTCTTACTACTGGCTCTCGGACGCTTACCGCAACCAGTACGCTGTACCTAACTACCTGACGGGACGCCAGTACGATGCCTCGCTCATCGTTCGCTTTTAATTAGTCACTATGAGCCTCAGACTGTCCTACTCCGTCAGATGAATCAACCTCCCCTTCCCGCGCCAAAGCACCTCCTCCAGAGACTAAGCTCTATGATCAGAGGTAATAGACTGGTTCTAGAGAACTTCCTCTCTCTCGGACTGATCAATGTGCTGAATTCCTCCTTTCATCTGATCATCTACCCGATACTGATCCATCGTGTCGGTGCCGAAGCGTACGGAGCCTATGTCTACGCTTTTTCGATCATCACCTACTTCACTACACTGGTGACCTACGGACTAGATATGATCGGCACCCGTTACCTAGCGCACTACGACAAGGAGCGTGACCTAGCGGGCAAGTCACACATCACTTCGCTGATCCTCTCTAGTCGTTTCTACCTGCTCCTCCTCTCCTTCCTGCTCTTTCTGCCTATCGTGCTATGGGTCGGAGCCTTGGCATCTTACCGCACGCTCCTCTGGGCGAGCTTTCTCTCAGTCGTCGCCTGTGTCATTATGCCTAACTGGTACTTTATCGGCATCCAGCACACACGCATCTACCTCTACATACAGATCGCTACGAAGGTGCTCCTAGCCGTCGCCATCATCCTCTGGGTACTCACACCCCACCATATGGCGCGTTACGTCTTACTCGCCTCGGCCAGCAATATACTCTCGGCGGGGATCGCTTTCGGCTATCTCTTATGGCGCGAAAAGCTCTCGCTCCATCTCGTTTCACTGCGCAAATGCTTCGCCCTGCTGCGAGAGGCTACCCCACTCTTCCTCTCCTATCTAGTGATGACGGTCAAGTCGGCTGGGCTTAACCTCGTCATCGGTTCGCTCTTTGGTATGACCTCCCTGACGGGTTACGACTTCTCGATGAAGATCGTCAGCGTCGTTATGTATATCACCAAGCAGCTCAATGTGGCTCTCTTTCCCTCGGTCAGCACCAGTTATACTACAGAGCGCATACACAAGATACTGCGTGGCGAACTGCTGATGGGCATCCTCTGTATGGGGGCGCTCATGCTGACCGCTAAGCCGATCATATGGATTATGGGCAATGGTCCGATAGAGGATCTCATCTTACCAGTCTTCCTGCTGATGACCGCACTGATACCTATATGGCTCATCTCAGGCTTCTTCATCGAGCTGGTCCTCACCGCCAATGGGCGCAACCGAGAGGTCTTCGTCAACCAACTCCTCTCACTGGCTGTCATCGCTCTCGGTGCTTGGATCGCCGTGCTACTGCAGGTCGAGCTGACCGCCTTCGTCGTCATCGTAATCCTCTCAGGTCTCATCGAGATCGCCTTTCTCTACGCCACTGGACGGCGCCGCGCGCTCATCTGACCTCCGTGCGTCCGATACGCATCAAGATCTGTACGGGTACACAGATCGGACGCATAGGGAGGATATTCATTTGCTCTCCTTCATCTGAATGCTTTCAGCCTCTTTGTGTAGAAGTTGTTGCAAGAGCAGCAATTCTCGCTGAGTGTGGGCGTACTTTCGAGCCTATCAGGAGAAACTATAGGATGTATCATATTGTCTATTATGAAAAGAGAACGCTACTTCTCAGCAAATGCCTCGTAAGTAGCACTTATCACCAGTAATCGAGTGACTCTTAGCATGATATGAAATATCTTTGTCCGATTTTGATAAGTCATCGACAGAATCTTGTCCGATTTGAGCAAGTTTTTGTCCGCATTTGATACCTGTTTTAGCTTTACGCTTCTTTACTTTTGCAACAGAAACAAGAGAAAGAAGAAGTAGATCTCTCGACCTCCCTCCTCTCCTATTTTATTATGAGGTAGTCGTTGTAGCGATATACATACACTGCTCTCCTGTCTCTCATAGGACTAGTCACGAAACCGTTATTGCAAACCGTATGAAAAATAGACTTATCTCCCTCCTTCTCTCCCTGCTGGCCGCCATAACATGGTGTACGGCGCAGGACGTTGGGATCAAGACCAATTTCCTCTACTGGGGGACTGCTACACCCAATCTTGGTATTGAGGTTCGGGTCGCACCACGCTGGACCATCGATCTATCCGGTGGGTATAACTTCATCGATCCTATTAATAAGGATACAGGAATGAAGTGGCTGCACTTCTCCGTCCTACCCGAGGCTCGTTACTACCTCTGCGAGGCGTTCAACGGGCACTTCTTTGGTTTGCACGGGCTTGTAGGTTTTTACAATGTCAATAGGCTCAACGTCCCCATAGGTCGTCTCAAGCACCTCAAAGATTACCGCCTGCAGGGCTGGGGATATGGTGCTGGTATCACCTACGGATATGAGTGGGTACTCGGTAAGCACTGGAATCTAGAGGCCTCTATCAGTGCAGGTTATGCGCTCTTTGACTATACGAGGTACGAATGCGAGCACTGTGGCAAGGAGGTAGCCAAGGAGAAGAAGAACTACTTCGGACCCACCAAAGCAACGCTTTCACTCATTTACCTCTTCTAATCGTACAACCCCACCAAAAGCAGTAGAAGATATGAAACACTCTATATTATATACCATTACGCTCGCTCTCGTTGCTCTAGCGATGCTATGGATACCAGCAGAAGGGGTAGCTCAGGAGGCGCCTAATCCACTAGATGGACTCAGAGCTAGCTCGCAGACGGTCGTCACCAGGCAGGGGGAGAGGGCAGTCGTAGACTTTGACATAGACCTCTCCAATATGAAGCGACTCAATAGCAATACGGTGCTACAGGTAGTGCCGACGCTACGAGCCAACGATGGTTCTGACCAGCTTGAGCTGCCAGAGATCTCTATATCGGGTCGTACACGTGCTATCATGCTACGTCGTATGGGCGAGGAGGTCGATATAGTGCGTAGCAAAAGCGGGGAGCAGTACTACCACTACACGACAGAGGTACCTTTTGCGCTATGGATGAAAGACGCCTCGCTGGTGTTTTACGCTAAGGGATATGGATGCGCTGGGTGCGACCTAGGCGACTATACCACTATGCTGACACCCAATGCGCTAGCTCCGCTCTATCAGCCCACCTATCGCTATGAGATGCTCGTCCCTGAGGGCGAGGAAACCAAGAGACGTGAGGAGAGCCTCACGGCGATGATCACCTTCCCAGTTAGCAAGACGAATCTGAATCTAAACCTCGGGAACAATCGCGCTGAGGTCAAGCGTATAGACCAGAAGCTCCTGGAGCTCACCACCAATAGTGCTCTGACGGTCGATGCGCTCTCATTGACTGGATATGCTTCGCCAGAGGGTAGTGCTGAGCTCAACCAGAGACTCTCTGAGGGTCGTGTCGAGAGCATAGCTGCTTACCTCGTACGCACCTATCCACGCTTCAAGGGGCACTACACCTCACGCGCTATGGGTGCCGACTGGGACGGACTAAAAGCCGCCATCGAGGAGAGTAGCGTAGAGCATAAGGAGCAGATCCTCCAGATACTCCAGGAGCGACCCGCCAGCGAGCGCACCGCAGCCCTACGTGCTATAGACAATGGCAAGACCTATGCTCACCTGCTACAGACTTACTACCCGCCACTCCGTCGTACCGTCATCACCTTCTCCTTTGTCGTCAAGGGCTTTGACCTAACCGAGGCCAAGGAGGTGATCAAGAAGCACCCGACACACCTCAGCCTAGCCGAGGTCAACCTGGTGGCTAATAGTTACCCCGCCGGCAGTGACGAGCGCTATCAGACCTGGGTGATCGCTGCAGAAGCCTTCCCCAACGCTGTCGAGCCTGCTACCAATGCCGCTATTATGGACTTTGAGGCAGGACGCTATGCACAGGCCGTCAAGCTACTAGAGCGCTGTAAGCAGAATACAAAGCTCTACACTATGCTAGGCATCGCCTACGCTTACAACGGACAGTACGACAACGCTCGTACCTACCTAACCAAGGCTGCTCAGCTCGGACTGCCCGATGCTCAGTACAACCTCGATGAGTTCCTACACTTTATGCAGGACAACTTCTAAGCAGATAATCAAACTAAATATTCACCACTAATCAAATCAACTATTATGAAAAGTAAGCTTCGCACATTCCAGTGTCAAGTGCAACACACTTACAAATGTAGGAAAAAAACTTCAT
>UQDF01000051.1 GCA_900539765.1 uncultured Porphyromonas sp.
AGAAAAAAACTTCGCTTTTTACTTGCATGTGAACTTAGAAAGCAAAGGGTTACACGTCTCGCTTTGACGGGGATGGACGACAACGGACGCTTTCCGATGGCCTGAATCTGAGCCGTGCGCCGCCGCGGCGGGCTACTGGTCTCATCGGGCTAGTCGTGAGATGTCCGTAGTTGAGATCCTAGTGTTGGCTTGCGCATCTGAAAAAAAAGTATCTTTGCAGTAACATACAGACAAACAGACAAAAATAGCTATCATGTTAGGAAGAAAGGGCGTACTTCTCGAGATATTGGTTGTGGTTAGCTTGATGCTCACCCATAGCCTCAGCGGACAAACGCTTAAAGAAAGCTCCAACGGACAGACAGTCAAAGGACAACCTCAGCAGTCTCAGAGCACTCAACCTCAGCAATCTCAGAGCGCACAGCACCAGACGCAGCAGCCGCAGCAAGGAGAGATTTATCGCGGGCAGCTCAGAGATAGAGTGACCGAAGAGCCTATCTCTATGGCGACCGTCATATTGCTTTCGGCAGATTCGACCGTGGTCTCCACGACGCTTTCGAGCGACGGGGGGACCTTTGAACTTTCAGGGGTGGGGGCGCATTGGCTCCAGGTGAACCATCTAGCGTATCAGACACTCCGCGTGAGCCTCGATGCTCCGCTGCTTGACGTGCTCTATATGGATCAAGCGACTGGTGAACTGGGCGAGGTCGTGGTCAAGGCGGAGCGTCCGCTTATGAAGCTCGTCGATGGTACCACTCCGAGCTACGATATTGATCAGCTCTTTGCACATAGCTCCGTTACTACCGCTTATGAGATGCTGGGTCAGCTCCCGGGTATGTCGATGCAGGGCGATGTGCCGACGCTCGTGGGGACCAATGGCTATACGCTGGTCTTCAATGGTCAGCCCTCGAATGTTCCTCAGGAGATGCTGCTGGAGCGTCTCAAGAGCATTCCCCGAGAGATGGTCGCTAGTGTGGAGATCTCCTATACTCCCATTGCCCGCTATCGAGCTAAGGGCGCTTCGATCAATGTGGTCTTCAAGGGGCAAGCTGCGGGCAGCCCTCTGAGTGGTGCCTCTGGTCAGCTCTTTACTGAGTATAGCAATAAGTACTACAGCAACTACGCTGCGGGTGGTAGTGTCAACTACGCAGCTCCCAATGGCTTCTCCATCACTGCCAATTATAGGGCTAGTCTAGGTAAAATGCGGAGCGACTTAATCTACGATATAGCTCCCTTTGGTCGCTACACCAAGGGGCTTGCGATAGAAAACAGTGGCTACACGAGTTATAATCAGCACACCCTCTTTGCCGAGCTGGGCTATAAAAAAGGGCGGCATGCGCTATCCGTTGACTACTACGGGAGCTTGACCCCTCCCGAGGGAACGTCCCGATACCAAGTCAACCAAAAGGAGAGCGAACCTCTAGAGTCACTCAATAAAGGCAATGACAATACCCATCACGTCGCCATAAACTACAGACTGGGTGGCAACTTGCAGGCGGGTCTCTTCTACACGCACTATCGGGATCACAGAGAGGTGCTCTATGGTATGGAGCAGTCGACCAGTTCACCTTATGCTACGAGCTATACGAGTGATCAGCTCTCGCAGGTGTGGGGCGGGCATATCGACAATAGTCATAGCTGGGAGAGTGGCTGGGGGCTGTCGTACGGCTCCAAGGTCTCCTGCTCCAAGACGATTAATAAACAAACCTACCTCTGGCGAAATGGTCAGCAAGTGCCAAGTGGCGCAGTGTCAGGAACTAGTAAAGAGCTACTGGCGGATCTCTATATAGGCGGTAAAAAGCAGTTTAATAATGGGCTAAGTCTCGGGCTAACCTTGATCGGTGACTATGCGAACTATATAGGTGCGGAGGAGACCTTTCAGATTATCCCGCAGGCGAGTCTCAGCTATGCTCGCAATCCCAACCATGTCCTACAGATGAATATACAATCTGTCAAGAGGGACCCGAGCTATTGGGAGCGTGAGCCCTTCTCACGGCCAGATGATCGCTATCAGCTCTGGGAGGGCAATCCACAGATTAGGCCTTACGTGACGTACTTTGGTCAGGTGAACTACATCTTCAAGCAGCGGTATGTCTTCTTCCTGAGCGGTTACTATCAGCCTCATCGCTTCGAGCAGCAGATGTATCTAGACCCTGATAGGAGTCGTATAGTCTACAAGACGTGGAACTGGCACTATGCCAATAATGCTAGTATCGGAGCTGTCGTGCCACTGCCTCAGACCCAGTGGTGGAACGCGCGTCTGACCCTCAATGGTCAGCTCAACTCGGTCAAGCTAGAGATCCCCTACGAGCCGACCTATCAGTGCACCAAGCCTCAGTACTATGTCGCCCTCTCTAATGAGTTTAGGCTCAGCCAAAAGCACAATGTCACCATCGGACTAGACGGAGGCTATCTGCATGGAGCCATACAGGGCTACTATAGTCTAGGCGATATATACAACCTCGCTTGTCGTGCTAAGTGGACCAGCCAGGATAAGAAGTGGAGCCTCACCTTGCGAGGAGACGACCTCCTCAATGCGGGTGTGCCTCGGGTGCGGGTCAACTACGGCATCCATCAGGTGGACTTCCGACCCTCGCGCTACAATACCCGCTTCTCAGTCCATCTGAGCTACACGTTCGGTAGCTTTGACAAGGTAGAGACGAAGGAGCCTACACAGCTCTCGACCGACCGCTTCGGTATCTGACGCGCGGATAGTGTCGAGCGGGAGGGCGTCCGTTGTATCATAGATTACAGCATCGTGGTTTTAACGAGGACGGACGCCAACGGACGCTCGGTGAGTATTTAGTGGGAGGGCGTTCGTTGTCGTTAAAATCACAACGTTGCAATATTTGATGCAACACTTGACGCTGTAACCTTTGACGGGGACGGACGCCATCCCACTAGAGACGTGCCGTGCGTCCCTACATTTTGCTACACGTCTTGCTGTGACACCTACAAAGGGTTACTCGTCTCTAATTTCTAACTTCTAATCCGATAGCCACGTAGAGAATTCTAAATCCCTACGTGGCTATTTTTTATTCTCCACGTAGGCGAGAAACGTTTCCTCCGAAGTTTCATTTGATTCCTCCGAAGTATCATTTCGTCCCCACGTGGAAAATCTTTTTTTCCTCGGTGGATAATTCGGATTTGCTACGTAGCTATTGTGGTGTGCGTGCTGTCTTGGAGGGTGGCCGAAGCGACGAGAACGAATCGTCGTGGGGCGTTTCCCGAAAACTTCCCAGCCTTGGGAAACGTTGTGGAGGGTGTGGTGTAACAGCCATTGCACAAAATAGTCGTACCTTAGCGGAGTCTTTAAGTTCACAGTCCATAAAATAGACGCAAATGATACCACAATACAAGAGTAATCCACCTCAGTGGACAGAGATATACAGTCAGTCTAATCTTCCCGAGGAGCTACAATCGCTCAAGGCTCTTACGATGAACTTATGGTGGTCTTGGCAGCCACGTGCTATACGACTCTTTCAGTCTATCGACCCCGAGCTATGGGCTCAGACCGATGGTAATCCCCGTTGGATGCTTCACCTCCTAGGTGCTGAGCGCATTGCTGAGCTTTGTCAGAATCGCGCCTTCCTCGCAGAGGTGCAGGCCCTTTATGATGAGCTACAAGCCTATCTGCAGGAGCGTCCCGATGAGACCCGTCCCTCGGTCGCTTACTTCTGTATGGAGTACGGCATTAGCAACACGCTACACATTTACTCTGGTGGTCTAGGCATCCTCGCAGGTGACTATGTCAAGGAGGCGAGCGATAGCAACGTCCGGCTCACCGCCGTGGGTCTTCTCTATCGCTACGGCTACTTCACCCAGAGTCTCGACCCCAGTGGTAATCAGGTGGCGCACTATGTGCCACAAAACTTTTACAACCTGCCCCTCGAGCCAGTACGTAACGAGCATGGCGAGCGGCTGACGCTACATCTAGAGATGGCCTCACTGCCTGTGGTCTGTCAGGTGTGGCGTGTACCAGTAGGTCGTGTGTCGCTCTATCTGCTAGATACCGATGTTCCTGAGAATGGGGATCTGGCGAAGAGCATCACTCACAGCCTCTATGGCGGTGACTGGGAAAATCGACTCCGTCAGGAGTACCTCCTAGGTATCGGTGGTACGATGCTACTCAAGCAGCTTGGCATAGAGTGCGATGTGTACCACATGAATGAGGGTCATGCAGCCTTTATGAATGTGGAGCGACTGGTCAATCTGGTGGAGGATAGGGGCTTGCCCTTTGACGTAGCACTCGAGGTGGTACGCGCCTCTTCGCTCTATACGGTGCATACGCCTGTGCCAGCAGGGCATGACTACTTTGAGGATGCTTTGATCGATCGTTACTTCGCACCCTTCTATAGTCGTCTGGGTATCTCTCGTGATGAGTTTATCCAGCTAGGCAAGGATAGCCACGGGAGCGGGGGAAAGTTCTCTATGAGCGTCTTAGCGCTACACACCTCTCAGGAGGCCAATGGTGTGAGCAAGCTACATGGCGATGTGTCGAAGCGTATGTTTGCCCCCGTGTGGGAGGGCTTCTTCCCTGAGGAGAGCCATGTCACTTATGTGACCAATGGTGTGCATCTGCCCACCTGGGCAGCGTCTGAGTGGCAGCAGTTCTTCGTCCGTCACTTCGGCGCGGACTATCTAAGCCATCAGTCTCAAGAGGAGATGTGGTCTAAGATCATGAGCGTGCCGAGTGAGGAGATACGTCAGATCCGCCAGATACTCAAGAGACGACTGATACAGCACATACAGCATACGATCATAGAGACTCACGGACAGATAGGGCTCCCTCCACGGCTCGCTAAGGCAACGCTCGACGAGCTACAAGAGCGAGCACTGTACATAGGCTTCTCACGCCGCTTCGCTACCTACAAGCGTGCTCATTTGCTCTTTGAAGATCTAGGGGCTTTGGCAAAGATCCTAGACAACGAAGAACGCCCCGTCCGCTTTATCTTTGCGGGCAAGGCGCACCCGGCTGATGGTGGTGGCCAAGCGCTTATCAAGCGTATCATAGAGGTGAGCCGCATGCCACAGTTTGTCGGTAAGATCATCTTCCTACCAGACTATGACATAGAGCTAGCCAAGACGCTTATCCCAGGCGTCGATGTGTGGCTCAACAACCCGACACGTCTCATGGAGGCGTCTGGTACTTCTGGCGAAAAGGCCGAGATGAATGGAGTCCTCAACCTCTCTGTGCTGGACGGCTGGTGGTACGAAGGGTACAAGGAGGGCGCTGGCTGGGCAGTCTCAGCAAAGCGAACCTACACCGATCAGTACCTGCAGGATCAGCTCGATGCGATGACGATCTACCACCTCATAGAGCAGGAGATCGTACCCGCTTACTATGCCGACACGCCAGCAGGCTGCTCGAATCGCTGGGTAGACTATATCAAGCGCTCGATGCTCTACATAGCACCACACTTTACGATGCGCCGCATGCTCGATGACTACTACGAGCGCCTCTACAATAAGCTGGCCGTACGCTCTGAACTCCTAGAGCATCAGGGCTACCAGCAGGCTCGTGATATAGTTGCCTGGAAGCAGCAGGTCGCTGCCACGTGGGATACGATCATCGTCCAGGAGGCTACCTTCGATGGTGTCATGCGAGAGCCAAAGTACGACGGCCAGCATAGTGATCCGACCTTTAGGGTGACGATCGATGCAGGGCTTATCGATGCTGATATTGTTGCCGAGCTGATTGTTACGACACGAGACGAGCGTACGGGCGAGGTGCACTATGTGGGCAAGGATCTCTTTCACGAGGTGATGCCACGCTTGGGGACGATCCGCACTTATGAGCTGATGGTGCCGTCGGCTCAGCCTGGCAAGTATCAGATAGCGGTGCGTCTGCGTCCTTATCTGCCAGAGCTACCTCATCTGATGGACTTCGCTTATGTCCGCTGGATCTCTTTCTGAATGCTAGCTATTAGCCTTTGGCTGTTGGCTATTAGCAACTAGGACGGAATAAATAACGAGAGGACTCAATTGCTTCTATGGGGGCGGTTGAGTCCTCTGCTGTTCTTTAGGGACTCTTATGATAACCTATTGGTAGCAAAATGACAACGACAGGGCAATCGGCTGACGATACCTTTGCGTAGACAATCTAGGAAACGTAATATATCGCAATCGACTATGATGCAAAAAGCACAATCCCTCACACGACTCGCCACGCTACTCTTCAGCGCCATCATCTTGCTAGCTCACCCTCTGGAGGTGTGGGCTGAGCGACCCCCGCTTACTATGCAGCCGGAGTACACGCTCCTCGTCTGTAGCGATCCGCACATTATGGCTCCTGAGCTAGTCGTTCAGGAGGGCTCCGCTTTTGAGGAGGCATTACGTAGCGATCGCAAGCTACTCCTCGAGAGTGTACAGATCTTTGACGAGTTAGTAGAGGAGGCTTTGGAGATACGTCCTGATCTCTTTCTCATCTGTGGAGACCTGACGAAGGATGGTGAGCTGGCTAGCTATCGCTATCTCACGCAGCGGCTAGATCGACTCACAGAGGCTGGTATCAAGGTCCTTGTCGTGCCGGGCAATCATGATATCAACAATCCCCATGCTCAGGTCTATCTAGGGGATCACACGACTGCTACGGAGTATGTCACTCCCGAGCAGTTTGTTCAGATTATGGCGCCCTATGGGTATGACTCCTCCTCAAGCATCTCGCGAGGGCCAGCGCTCTGCTATGTGTCAGAGCCACTCCCAGGGCTACGTGTCATCGGTATCGATGCTTGTCAGTATGATGACAATATCGCCAATAACTACCCTACGACGGCTGGGCGTCTCGATGAGGAGCGCATTCAGTGGATCGAGGAGCAAGTGCGACAAGCTAATGCTCAGGGCAAGCAGGTCATAGCAATGATGCATCATGGCATCGTGGAGCACTTTCCGGGGCAGTCTCTACTGGCTAAGGAGTATCTGATACAGGATTATGATCGCATTGCTGAGCGACTCGCAGGGGCTGGTCTGCAGTATGTCTTCACGGGACACTTTCATGCTCAGGATATAGCTGCTAAGAGCTACAACCAGAGCGTCATACATGATATAGAGACTGGATCGACAGTTACGTACCCCTGCCCATATCGTTTGGTCGAGGTCACCCCGACAGAGCTACGTATATCCTCTCGTCAGATCGCCTTAACGATGCCCTCTCAGAGAGCTTCGGAAGGTGAGATCTCTTTGCAGGACTACGCTTATCGGCACCTAGAGCTTGGTATGAATGATCTGGCACACTTCCTCACGGAGCATCTAGAGAGTCAGGATAGCGCTTCGATTATAGCTCCTTACAAGGACGTGATAGAACAGGCGATACCAGAGCTAAAACCTCTATTTATGGAGATCTATACGAACCACCTGCAAGGTGACGAGCAGGGCCTACAGCACAATCCAGATAGCACGGCACGGATGACGGAGCCGTATCCAGGGGATCTCTTTGATCAGACGAAGGGGCTGATCAAAGGACTCGTCCCCTCGCTAACTCTGCAGATAGAACTCTTTGAGACGGCTCTACACGACACGTCTGTATCGGACAATAATGTGTCGCTACCTTACGACCACACCGCTCGTCTAGATCGACAAAGACTTGCTAAGAGTAAGCCTTAGGGTCGCTTCGCTTGAGGCTCTGTTACAACGCTTGCAGGCTACAGGCTGATGTTGCGTACAACGAGAGCGCTAGACTCGATCGTCCGCTATATTATCTTTGCACACGCTACTGGAGATTATTTAGTCTCCTCCTCCTGATCGATGAAGTCGAGGTAGCTACTGAGCGTGCGCTCCGCTTGTCCTACTTGTTGTGGTGTGTAGAACTGCGCATCGACGAGTTCGTCCGGTAGGTACTGCTGCCGTGTGTAGTGCTTGGGATAGTCGTGCGGGTAGCGGTAGTCGACACCATAGCCGAGGTCAGACATAAGCTTCGTAGGCGCATTGCGCAGATGTAGCGGGACTGGCAGATTGCCCGTCTCACGCACCTTGGCGAGTGCAGCATCGATGGCGAGGTAGGCGGAGTTACTCTTTGGCGAGCCTGCGAGGTAGACGACAGCCTCGGCGAGCGGTATGCGTCCCTCGGGCCAACCGATGAAGTCGACCGCATCGGCAGCAGCCTGCGCCACGACGAGTGCCTGCGGATTGGCCAAACCGATATCTTCGGCCGCTGAGATGACCACACGACGCGCTATGAAGCGGGGCTCTTCGCCGCCCTCGATGAGGCGAGCCATCCAGTAGAGTGCTGCATCGGGGTCGCTACCTCGTATGCTCTTGATGAATGCGGAGGCGATGTCGTAGTGCAGCTCGCCATCACGATCGAAGGCAGCGGGTTGCTGGCGCGCTACGCTGGCGATCGCTTCACCGGTCAACTGTACAGCGGTCTCGTCGGGGTGCTGCTCGAGCGCCATCGAGAGGGTCATCTCGAGGAGGTTGAGTAGCTTGCGGGCATCACCGCCTGCAAGGTGGATGAGTAGCTCGCGGTCAGCACCCTCTAGGGTTACCTGATAGCGAGAGAAGAGCGGATCAGTGGCGAAGACGCGGTCGATGAGCTGCGAGAGGTCGCTATGCTCTAGAGGCTTGAGGACGAAGACTTGACAGCGTGAGAGGAGCGGGCGGATCACTTGAAAGGAGGGGTTCTCCGTGGTAGCCCCGATGAGTGTCACCACACCCTGCTCGACGGCTGCTAGCAGGGAGTCTTGCTGAGACTTGGAGAAGCGGTGTATCTCATCTATGAAGAGGATGGGTCGTCCCTGATGCTGTGAGAAGAGACCAGACTGCGTCTCTTTTGCCTCCTGCAGTGTCTTGCGTACATCAGCCACGCCTGAGCCTACGGCCGAGAGACTATAGCATCGACACTGCATCATCTGCGATAGGAGCCGTGCTAGGGTCGTCTTGCCGACACCTGGCGGACCCCATAGGATCATCGAGGGTATGTGTCCCCGCTCGAGCATAACGCGTAGCGGGGCATTCGCACCGACGAGGTGAGACTGTCCGACATACTCTTCGAGCGTCTTAGGACGCATCCGCTCCGCTAGCGGTATCTGCTCTACTGACATATGGTGCAAATGTACAAAAAGGCTGGCTGTTGGCTGTTAGCCTTTGGCTATTGGCTGTTGCGACCAGGTCAGTCTGCGAGGGACGATAGGTAGCGAGCGATGCCTTGGCGGATAGATATGAGTCCGAAGCGTGACGGGTCGATCTCTGCGGGGGCGAGCCAACTGAGCTGCGCCACGTCGTCCATAGCTCGTACGGCGGGCATCTCGCTCGATAGCTGAACCGTGTAGAAGAGATCTAGCGTCGGCACGAGGAAGTCGCTGTAGAGGTAGCTGTTGGGCAGAGAGAAGGCGTAGGCAAACTGCTCCGTGGGGAGTTGTAGCCCGCTCTCCTCGTATAGCTCTCGCTGCGCAGCCTCTTCGCCTGTCTCTCCTTTATCTACGAACCCGCCAGGGAGGTCTAGCGTCCCCTTGGCGGGTTCTTTGCCTCTAGTCGCTACGAGTAGTCGCCCACGTAGATCCCGCACGAGGAGCGCCACGGCAGCACTAGGGTTGTGGTAGTAGGTGAAGCCACAGTGCGGGCAGTGCTGCGCCTTGACGCCATGCACCTCCAAGCGGTCAGCGCCACAGCGCGGACAGTAGTCGAAGGTCTCGCGTTGGCTCATACTTATAGGTTTCGTTCGCGTGCTAGTGAGGCAGCACCTAGTACGGCAGCTTGTCCCTTAGGGAGTGAGCTGAGGAGGATCTCGATAGAGCCTCTGTAGATGTGGAGTACAGCTTTGTCAAAGGCTTTGCGCACTGGTTGTAGGAGCAGGTCGCCACACCGTGCTACACCTCCGAAGAGGACGAAAGCTTGTGGTGCAGAGAAGCAAGCGAACTGCGCCAAGGCACGCCCTAGTATCTCGCCCGTCTCCTCGAAGACTTGCCGAGCTAATGCGTCGCCTGTCGCTAGAGCTACCTCTGCGACAGTCTTGCTGGTTAGCTCTTCATCAGGTATATCACAGAGTGCGCTCTGTATACCTTGCTCCAGACAGCGCTTCTTCAGGCTCACAGCACGCCGTGCCACAGCTGGTGCTGCAACAGAGGCCTCGAGACAGCCGTAGCGTCCGCAGCCACAGAGTTTATCTGACTCACCCACAGCCATGTGTCCTAGCTCGCCCGCCTTGCCTTGGTAGCCTCGTATGAGCCGACCATCGGCATAGATACCGCTACCTACGCCTGTGCCGAGGGTTATCTCGACAAAGTGGTCTAGCCCACGAGCTACGCCGTAGCTATGCTCGCCGAGCGCACTCGCATTAGCATCGTTGTCTAGGATGACAGGCAGTCCTGTACGTGCCGATAGCTCAGCAACGATAGGTGTGTTACCAGTCCAGGGGAGGTTGACCGCCTCTTCGATACAGCCTGAGAAGTAGTTGGCGTTCGGAGCTCCGATGCCTATTCCTACGACCCGATCAGTTAGGGTGGGGTTAGCGATCATTTGCGCTATATGCTGGCTTAGCGCCTCGACGTAGTCACTGAAGAGGCTGCCACTCTCCTTCGTCGTGAACGTCTGCGAAGAAACTATTTGTCCCTCATCATCGACGATGCCCAGCTCTGTGTTCGTACCACCTATGTCTATGCCTAAGTATAGTGACATGTTGTTGCTCTATATAAGGAGTGGGCAATGCTTAGTAGCTCGACAGGTCCCCTAGAGGAGTAGTCTTGCTAACTTAGCATTGCCCACGTTGTTATTACATACGTTGCTCTTAGGGCTTACTCATCGATCTTGAGCAGATCGCCCGTCGTCTCAGCGATGCGCTCGTAGTAGGCCTTGTCGTAGCCAGGGAAGTAAGGCATCTCGCTCAGACCATAGCCGTTGGTCTTGAACTGCCCGTTCTCCTCCTTCTTCATATTTCCGTCCATATACTTGACGAGTAGGTACTCGCCGAGCTTCTTCCAGCGGTGTGTCGCATAGTCAGCGGTTTCGCAGGAGAAGGTCGTGAGGACTTCACGTGCCTTCATCGGGTCTTGCTGGTAAATGGCTAGCGCCTGCTGATCGATCTCTGAGACGATCTTGTCGAAGCTCTGCTCCAGCTGCTGCTGTACGGGACGAATATCCTTCATCATAGGAGCATAGCGAGCATAAGCCATATTGGCTACCCAGTTGTGAATCCAGAAAGCACTCGTCCAGGAGAAGTGCATCATATCGCCATTGCCCACGCGGTAGCACTCAGGCGTGCGTAGTGAAGAGCAGTAGACTGGTGTAAAGACAGCCGTATTCGCATCATCTACACCAAACCACAAGATGCTGAAAGCGTCTGGTAGGTTGGGTCTGAGCTGAGCTACCAGCACGAAGCCGGTCTGCTGCGTAGCGATCGCACGCTCATTGACGTAAGTCTGCCCATCAACCTCGAAGGTCATAGGGCGCCAGCGGTAAGGCACAGCATAGGGACCAGCACCTACGTCCTTTGTCATATCCATCGGTGTACCCTCGTAGTGGTCACGCATCATGTCTCGTACGTCAGCGACAGAGAGCTTGCGGTTGGGGACAACGTAGAGAGGCATAGGCTTGGAGGCCTTCTCGTCACCCATGACGAAGCGCTCGTACTGCTCCATATTGTCGCTAAACTTATTGAAGAAAGCCCATACACGCGCCTCGCAACCACGTAGACCACCAGGTGTGTAGGGGTTGTAAGCCTTTTGGAAGCTAAAGTCGCGATCCGAACCCTTGTAGAATCCTCTCTCACGAGCGAAGTCAATCACGTCGGGAGCGTAGAGACAGTTCTCAGGATCGTTGAACTTGATCTGCTGTATACGAGCCTGGTTAGCATGTGCAGAGATCGCATTGTCAGGGATACGCATAGCGACCCATACGGCGCCCTTGCCGTACTTACCCTTGCTGACTATCTCAAGAACCCATGCCTCGTTCTTGTCAGCTATGGAGATGCTCTCGCCAGAGCTAGCGTAGCCATACTCCTTGACCAGTGTAGTCATCACCTCGATAGCCTCACGAGCCGTCTTAGCGCGCTGCAAGGTCACATAGATCAGGCTACCATAGTCCATCAAGCCGTTAGGATCCATCAGCTCCTCACGACCACCCCATGTAGACTCGGTGATAGCTAGAGCGTGTTCATTCATATTGCCGATGACGGCGTAGGTGTGTGCCACCTCTGGGATCTGTCCGAGAGGCTTGCCCGAGTCCCACTCAGTGATCTGTCGCATAGAGCCAGGAGCGTGGTCGGCAGCTGGCCAGTAGTATAGCTCACCATAGAGCGTGTGTGAGTCAGCACTATAAGAGATCATCACCGATCCATCGGCGGAGGCGTTCTTGCCAACGAGTAGCCCAGTGCAGGCGTAGCTCTGGCTCGTGCCTAGGAGTAGAAGTGTAGTGAGTAGGGCTAAGAGCCTAGTCAGTGCATTCTTTGTCATAGTTCTTGATTACTATATTGTTAGGATTGATATGTGCAGTATATAAACGAAGAAATCACCAACCGCCCACGCTGTGGTGCGATTGGTGATTCCAAAGATACGAAAAAAAGAAAGAAGGCACAGGGGAACAACCATATCGATAAAAACATTTGTGCCTTCTTTCTGGTGCCCGTAGCGCCCTCGTAAAAAGCTTAAATCCAAGGGCAGGCACAGCGCGTGTCACCACGCAATACAGTTATTTTACTTCCGAGACCCGCACACGTGCGGGTTTTTCTGACTCCTTAGAGGACCTACTTATGGGAAGGTTTAATCTAAGCGGTAAGAAAACGAGAATCGATGTCAGTTTTTGGCTTGCTCGCTCCCTGAGCAAGATAGAATTTTGGGTCAGATTGTGATAAGTTTGCTTTGAAATATCCCAATAGCCACGTGGGGATTTTCAAATCGCCACGTGGAGAAAAATTATTCCCCACGTGGACATGAAATAAAACTTCGGAGGAATCAAACGAAACTTCGGAGGAAATGTTTCTCGCCTACGTGGAGAATAAAAAATAGCCACGTGGAGATTTTCAAATCTCCACGTGGCTATCATATTGTGGCTTGACGAAATAGGATCGCTGTCAGACGTCAGCGACTCGATGCTACGCTAAGGTGCCTCTCCCGCTCTAGGTCTCTAGCAGGTACATCGGACTGCAGTGGTTGCGCTGCAGTGGCATGACGTAGACATCCTTGCCGACACGGATCCCCTCAGAGAAGAGACGTATGTCGAAGGTCTTGCGGACTAGCTCTGGGTGGTTGTTTTCCTTGCTGAGGTGGCAGAGGAAGACATTGCGCATCGTGGGTCTCCATATACGGCAGAGGAACTCCACCGACTCATCATTGCTCAGATGCCCCAGGGGGCCACTGATTCGCTTCTTGAGGAAGGGCGGGTACTTGCCGATTCGGAGCATCTCGGGATCGTAGTTGGACTCCAGCACCAGATGGTGCGCCATACTAGCGTAGTGTTCTATCGTCGGAGTCAGATGACCTATATCTGTTGCTAAGGTAAAGGAAAATCCATCTTCCGAAGAGATATGGTACCCCACATTGTCTGCACTATCGTGAGGTACGGAGAAAGGGGTCACCACCAGTCCTATCAGCTCGAAGGGCACCTCTGGCTCGATCGCATAGCGCCTGTCGTGCTTGATGCGCTCCATACCTCTCATATAGTCTAGCCCACGCTGCACAGGTTGAGTCGCATAGACCGGTAGTCCGTAGCGGTTGGCCAGCTTGCCCACGGTGCGTGCATGGTCGGCATGATTGTGCGTCAGGAGGATCGCCTGCACATCGTGCTCTAGTGAGAGAGCCGCTTGCTCTAGCCCAGCTTTGATATCATAGAGCGCTATGCCCGCATCTAAGAGGAGTCCCTGCCCGTCGTGCTCGAGGTAGTAGCAGTTGCCCGTGCTACCACTCGCTAGGCTCATAAATCGTATCATGCCGTCAGCTCGCCACGCAGAGAGACTTGCATCAGATGCCCCACCTCCTCAGGAGATAGATCCTGCGCTAGGAGGTACATCAGCTTCGTGGTAGCACTCTCGGTAGTCATGTCGCCTCCTCCGATGACACCCGTCTGGCTCAGCACGTTGCCAGTCTCGTAGCGCCCCATAACGACCGACCCAGAGTAGCATTGCGTCACATTGACGATGGTGATACCACGTGCCACAGCTCCTTTTATCGCAGAGAGAAAAGCTGCGCTCGTTGGTGCATTGCCACTGCCGAAGGTCTCTAGTACCACTCCCCTGAGGTCGGGCGTGTGTAGGATATGATCTAGGAGCGAAGCTGACAGTCCAGGAAACAGCTTGAGCACCACCACGTGTCCATCGAAGGCGGGTCGCCACGCTTGCGATAGAGCTGGCTCGTCAAAGCCGATAGCACTAGGGCTATACTTGATGTCGATCCCTGCGAAGGCTAGATGCGGATAGTTGGGCGAGGCAAATGCCTCAAAGTGCTCGGCACTATACTTGAGCGTGCGGTTGCCACGATAGAGGTAGTCCTCAAAGTAAACGGCCACCTCGGGGATCATAGGAGAGCCATCAGCACGCCTAGCCAAGGCAATCTCAAAGGCTGTGATCAGATTTTCCTTCCCGTCTGTCCGCAGCCGACCTATGGGTAGCTGCGAGCCAGTCAAGATAACAGGCCTATCGAGATCCCGCAGCATAAAGCTCAGCGCAGAGGCGGTGTAAGCCATCGTGTCAGTGCCATGTAGTATGACAAAGCCATCATACTGGTGCATCTCTCGCTGGATCATCTCTCCTAGCCAGATCCAGAGGTCGGGCGTGATAGCTGAAGAGTCTATGGGCGGGTCGCACTGCTCTATGTCGAAGGTGCAGTGGAGCTGGTCAAGCTCTGGCACATGCTCCCGCAGATAGTCAAATTGGAATGCTTTGAGCGCACCCGTCTCTATATCTTGTACCATACCGATGGTCCCGCCTGTATAGATAACCTTCAGGTGGGGTAGGGTAGTGGCCGTATCTCTATCTGTAATCATGGAGGAGTAAATCTTTTGAGTAAAGCCTATGGGCAGTTTTTTGCTGCGCTTACAAAGATACGGATATTTCCCTTTGCGGTGGATCGCACTATATACAAGGCGAGACGATTAACCCGCTGTAGGGATGCACGGATAGTATCTAGTGGGAGGGCGTCCGTCCCCATCAATCAGAGACGAGTAGCCCGCTGTAGGGACGCACGATCTGTGCGTCCGTTGTAGAACGAAAGTTACAGCATAGTCTCGCTGGTTCGGGGACGGACGCACAGATCGTGCGTCCCTACAGCGGGTTACACGTTTCTGCGTCCTTACAGCGGGTTAGGCGACTCTGCGGGCTATTCGATTGGCTGAGTTGAGCATGAGTCGTTTGTCGTGCAAGTGGCTATACATCAGTGTGTTGATCTGTGTGTCGATAAAGTCTTTCCGCAATTTCCAGTAGTAAGTGCAACACGAAGCGTATAAAAGCACCCACCCCTGGG
>UQDF01000052.1 GCA_900539765.1 uncultured Porphyromonas sp.
GCTTCCTCCGTCACCTGCACTCGTCTTATTGCACAACAACGAGACGAGTAACCCTCTGTAGGGGCGCACGGCGAGTATCGAGTGGGAGGGCGTCCGTTGTAGAACGGCAAAACGAGTAATCGGGACACTGTCCCCCTTGACGGGGAGGGACGCTCAGATCGAGCGTCCCTATATAGAGACGTAACTGGGATGCGGTCTTGCTTTGACACGTACCGCGCCACCCGTTTTGCCTTAGATGGAGTAAATCCCTACGTGGCAATTCTCAAACCTCCACGTGGAAAATGAAAAATCTCCACGTAGGCGCGAAATAAAACTTCGGAGGAATCAAACGAAACTTCGGAGGAAATGATTCTCGTCTACGTGGAGATTTTTCTTTTCCTCCGTGGAGATTTTCGATTTTCCACGGAGGCTTTGCGGAGTTTTGTTAGCTTTTAGCGATTAGCTGTTGTCTAGAGATCCTAGTGCCACTAGTAGCACTAGAAACTCTAGACAAAGCCTCTCTAATCTCTAGCCTCTAATCTCTTGTTTCCCGCTTTACAGTCTGGTGAAGAGACTTTTATCGGACAGCAATACTTTCCAAACGAATAGGGGGGAGCAGGACTACTCTCCTACTCCCCCCCCTTATTCATCTTGAGGTTATAAACTTATGTGTGTAGCTCTACAGGAGATCGTCGCCGATGTCGTGGCGGTAATTCTTGCCCTCGTAAAGTGTCTGCGTGGCGGTGCGATAGCATGCCTCTTGAGCCTCCTGGATGGTAGTGCCTCGTGCCGTGATAGCGAGGACGCGCCCTCCATTAGTTACTAGATGCCCCTCCTCACTGGTTGCAGTGCCTGAGTGATAAATGCGTATACCCTCTACAGGATTGGGCAGCTGGATCGGGAAGCCCTTGTCGTAATGTCCAGGATACCCCTTGGAGACGAGGACGAGTGTCATAGCCACCTCGGGAGAGATCTCTAGGTCGTAGCGGGCTACCTGACCCGTCGCCATAGCGATGAGTAGCTCGAGGAAGTCGCTCTCGATGCGTGGCAGCACCACTTCGGTCTCGGGATCGCCTAGACGGCAGTTGTACTCGATGACGTAGGGATCGCCCGCTACATTCATCAGTCCGATGAAAAGGAAACCGACATACTGTATACCCTCCTCTTGCAAGCCCTCTAGCGTAGGACGTATGATGCGCTCCTCGACACGCTGCATAAAGGCTTCATCGGCAAAAGGTACGGGGCTAACGGCTCCCATACCGCCCGTGTTGGGTCCAGTGTCTCCATCACCGACACGCTTATAGTCCTTGGCAACGGGTAGGACGCAGTAGTCGGTACCATCAGTAGCAACGAAGACGGAGCACTCGATACCCTCGAGAAACTCCTCGATGACGATGCGCTGACCACGACTGCCATAGAGACCGCTGAAGAGTTGACCTAGTCCCTCCTCCGCTTCCTCACGATCTTGGCAGATGAGGACTCCCTTGCCAGCAGCTAGACCGTCAGCCTTGAGGACAAAGGGAGCCGATAGCTGATCGAGAAATTCCTCCGCCTCCTCGATGTCTTGAGGTCCGAAGGTCTCGTAACTTGCCGTCGGTATGCCGTGACGACGCATGAACTCCTTGCTGTACTCCTTGCTACCCTCTAGATGAGCACCTGACTTGTCGGGTCCAACGATGAGCAGGTCTGGATGGCGTGCATCTTCCTGCAGGTAGTCAACGAGTCCATCGACAAGCGGAGCCTCGGGACCGCAAACGAGGAGCGTGACCCCATGTGAGGTGATAAACTCGCTCACCGCCTCATGCTTGGCGGGATTGAGCTCAGGGACATTGGTACCATAAGCAGCGGTACCCGCATTGCCTGGAGCTATGTAGAGCTTCCTGAGTAGCTTGCTCTCAGCTATGGCTGCAGCCATAGCGCACTCGCGCCCACCGCTACCAAGGAGGAGGACGGTCTGAGGAGCTTTTACCATTTCGATCTTAGCGTACTTCATAAATTCAGCGTCTGTAGACTTCTTCTCGTCTTGCTTTGTGTTGGGATAGATAAGGCTCATAGGTGTTCGAGGAAGTAACGAGTTATGACATGGTTGAGGTGCACACGGTCGGGTCCGATGACGTTGTGCTTATGCCCTGGATAGTAGTAGAGGTCGGGATAGGTCTGAGCATCTACACACGCCTTGACAAAGGCTTGCGCATGCTGCCATACGACCACATTGTCGGAGGTGCCGTGGATGAGGAGGAGACGCCCCTGGAGGTCTTTGGCACGCTCGATGAGGTTGTTTTGCTGATAGCCCTCGGCATTGTCCTGAGGCGAGTCGTTGTACCGCTCGCCATACATGATCTCGTATCGAGACCAGTCCATAACGGGTCCACCAGCGACACCCACCTTAAAGGTCTCAGGGTGCGTAAGCATCAGATTGGTAGTCATAAAGCCTCCGAAGCTCCACCCATACACGCCGATACGATTGCGATCTACATAGGGAAGGCTCTGGAGATACTCGACACCCTTCATCTGATCAGCCATCTCGGCTGTACCAACCTGACGATGGATGACCTGCTCGAAGGCGGCACCTCGCTGGGCACTACCACGGTTGTCGACCGTAAAGATGATGTATCCTTGCTGCGCCATATAAAGGTCCCAGCCCGAGGCGCCCCACTGTGGCGTATTGGTGACTAGCTGGGCATGTGGGCCACCGTAGACGTAGACGATGGCGGGGTACTCCTTCATCTCGTCAAAGTTAGACGGCGTGATGAGACGGTAGTAAAGCTCGGTCTTACCATCAGCTGCTAGGAGCGTGCCGACGGTGATGGTCGGCATATCTAGCTTGACCCAAGGGTCAGGCGCTTGGTGTATCAGGCGGAGCTGCAGCCCGTTATTGTCGTGGAGCATGACAGAGCGTGCGATGGTAGCACTCTGCAGCTGGTCTATATAGTACTGCTTGTCGGGGCTAAAGATCGCTTCGTGCGTCCCCGCTACCTTGCTCAGCTGTATGGTACGTCCTCGCTTGAGGTCGCTCGCGAAGATGTGTCGCTCGAGGGGTGAGGGGTACGCAGCCTGATAGTATATGCGCTCGCCCTTGGGGTCGAAGCCGTAAATGTCGGTCACCTCGCCCTCCATGTCGGTAAGCTTGCGGATCAGCTTGCCTGTGCTACTATAGAGGTAAAGCTGGCGGTAACCCTCACGACGGGACTCCCAGACGAACTGCTCGCCTTTGCTCCCAGGGACAAACATCATCGGGCGCTGTGGCTCGACATAGTGCGCATCAGTCTCCTCAAAGAGCGTCTCGACATGCGATCCTGTCTGAGCATCGTAACCATTGAGGAAGAGATGGTCTTGTCCCCTATTCAGCTCGGCTATGTAAACCTTCTTGCTGTTGGGATGCCACGCCACGTTCGTCAAGTAATGCTCAGGGTCACCACCTGTAGCTAGGTAAGTGGTCTGCTGATCCTCTATATGGAAGACTCCTAGCGTCACATGGTGCGAAGGCGTACCCGCCATCGGATAGCGAACGGGCTGGACGACCGCTTTGTGCGGTGTCATATCGACGATGGGATAAGGTGCGACCATCGACTGATCCATACGGTAGAAAGCTAGCTGACGACTATCGGGACTCCAGAAGAGTCCTCCGTCGATGCCGAACTCGTTCTGGTGAACAGACTCGCCATAGACAACTGCAGCCTCAGCCTCGTCTGTAGCAACTAGGATAGGAGCTTGAGGCGCACTGCCAGCAGACTGTATGGTGTAGATCAGGAGTGTACCCTCTTCGCTCTTGACTGCTAGATTACGTTCGTTAGGACTGAGCAGCGAGGCTCGTTTTTCGGTCTTACCCGTGGCGAAGTATCCGACGATCTGCTTTTGCTCTACATCTATTAGGTAGAGTCCCTTGGAGAGCTCCACCTCTAGGTAGTGGCACTGCGGGGTGAAGTCGTAGGCGATCAGCGGGTAGAGCTTGTCGGTGTCATCGTAGGGCTTGAGGAGCTGGACGAGCTCGTCCTGCGTGAGGACCGTCTGCTCCTGTGCTCTCGTCGGGGAGTAGACCCGTAGGCTCAGGGAGTTGATGCCCTCTCTACCGTAGTCACCTGGCTCTACCGTATAGGTGTAGCCACTCTGTAGCCAAGCAAGCCCATAGACAGGCTGCGGGTAGAAATCTGAGCGGAAGGTCTTGCCTCCATAAGTGACAGTCTCAAGGTCTAATGGTTGCTTCGTCTGTCCCTGCAGGACCGATGTGAGCGTTAGCGTAAGAGCTCCGAAGAGCCATAGGGCGTAGTGACGCAGTGTGCTATTCATAGATCAGTATGGAGTGATAGATGTTACTTATTCGTTGTCGTTTGCTTCAGCTTTATGGACGAAGGTCTCATCGCTGCCGAAGGTTTGGATGTTGGCTCTGTAGCCAGAGCTAGAGGAGCCTGCGGGGTGTGGTCTTTTCGTGCGCTGTGTGCCACGATGCGCAGACTTATCGTAAGGCTTTTCGTAGGACTTGCCGCCCCGTCCCTTACTATAAGCGGGTTTGTCATAGGCAGTCCGATGTCTGTGAGACTCTTGCCCTTTACCACGGCGGAAGGCTTCGGCTGGCTCTCTCCGCTGCGGCGCTTCTTCACGCTGAGCGATCTGCTCTTTGTACTCCTTATGCTTACCCTCAAAGAGCGTATAGCCACGCAACTCGCAAGGGAGCGATCCATTGTACAGTTCCTCGCGCAGATCGTGCTTGAGTCCGATCGCGTGAAAGTGCTCTACCTGATGAGCGATGATCCACGCTTGAGCTCCAGCAAACTGGAACTTGAGCGTACGACCGATCATACTATAGAGCTGCTCGAGGTCGTAGTCTGAGAGACGCTCCCCGTAAGGCGGGTTCATCACGAGCAGACACTTAGGATCAGTCTCCGCCTCGGGGTGTGGCAGATGCTGATCAGCGAAGTCGCCCACAGAGAGATCTATGTAGCGAGACATACCCGATCGGGTGACATTGCGCTTAGCCTTGGCAATAGCTTGAGGCGAGAGGTCAGAGCCGTAGATGTGGTAGTCGAAGGAGCGCTCCGAGGAGTCGTCATTGTACACCTCGCTGCAGAGCTCACTGTCGAAGTCTGGCCACCGCTCGAAGGGGTAGCTCTCACGGTAGATGCCTGGAGGCGTACCCGTAGCGATCAAGGCAGCCTCCACGAGGAAGGTACCTGACCCGCAGAAGGGATCCATCAGATCGCACTGCCCGTGCCAGCCCGCCTTGAGGAGGATGCCCGCTGCCAGTACTTCGTTGATAGGAGCACGATCCTGCTCCATACGATAGCCCCGCTTGTGCAGGCTCTCGCCCGAAGAGTCTAGACAGAGCGTCACATGCTGCTCAGCAATATGTAGGTGGAAGATCAGCTGCGGGTTAGAGAGCTTGACCGAGGGACGCTTCGTGCCACCCGTTTGCTCTCTAAAGTAATCGACGATAGCGTCTTTCGTCTTATAGACGACGTAGCGACTATGCTTGAAGGTCGATGAGTAGACCACGGCATCGACCGCAAAGGTCATATCGGCTGTGAGCCATTGGCTCCAGTCGAAGTTTAGCAACGTCGTGTAGAGGATGTCTATATCCTCCGCATCAAACTCATAGATAGGTCTCAGCACCTTAAGTGCTGTGCGGAGGTACAGATTGGACTTGTAGAGCATCTTAAGATCTCCTTCGTAAGAGACCATGCGACGTCCTATCTGTATATTGTCTGCACCGAGGGCTGTCAATTCTTGTTCCAGTACTGGCTCCAGCCCTGGGAGCGTCTTGGCGATCATGGGAAAGGTCTTCGTCATGCTTTATAAGTCGGTTCTAGCTGTAAAAGTACAAAATAAACGGCTAACGAGCTACCGTATGTAGCTCCGTGCATCCCTCAAAAGGATCTGATAATGTAGGTGTGAAGGTGATCTCCGCCCAGCGACGAGTCTGTGGCGTGAGCTGGTAGTCAGCGCTGCGACACACGCCGACCAGCCACAGCGTGGTGCCTGTATGGTTGTCAATGAGTTGCACCGTAGCCGCTCTGCGTGAGGGTAGCACCTTAGCGTCGCGTAGGAGCTTCGCTAGCTGCTTGCGCCCTTTCATGCCCAGCGGTACGACCCATTGCTCACCATCGGTAGAGGCGCTAAGCTGTAGTTGAGGCATTGCTGCTCGAAGCTGGTCGTAGTCGACCAAGTAACTGTAAGGCGTAAGCGTCCGAGTCGCAGGCGGTGACATCTCCGAGCAGTCGTGTACCGCTATCTCTATCGATCCTAGCGGGTGATCCAGCACGGCTCCCGCTTGCCAGCTCTCGATAGCTGGTAGCTCTAGGCAAAAGTTAGTCGCCTGCTCCAGGCGCGCTAGGGTCTCACTCGTCGTGCCTATCAGATAGCCACGATAACGCTCGATGATCCCCCTGCGGCCCTCGTAGCGAGCATAGCTGTCGGCACGCTCAGACTTTGTGCAGTCCATCAGAAGTTGCTGTAGCACCAAGCGGTCGCAGTCGATCGCTGCGAAGTGGCTATAGAGGAGTGCAAGCGGAGCTATCTGCTGACGGAGCCATGCGATCCCTAGCGGCAGACTGTCATCTGCGGGGAGGGTACTCTTTATATAGTAGTCCTGCAGCTGCTCCAAGTCACGCAGGATATGGATCGTCGAGGCGACCGCCTGGTCAAAGGAGGGGTTAAGCTGATCAAAGAGTGGACGCAACGTATGCCGGACGAAGTTGCGCCTTATGGTTGTGTCCGCATTCGTCGAGTCTGTCACAAAAGGCTGCTCAGCGATACGTAAGAAGTCATAGATAAGTCGAGGCGGTGTGTCTATGAGCGGACGAATATACTTACCCTCCTCACGGACAGGAAGCATACCTCGCAGTCCCCGCACCCCCGCCCCTTGGGAGAGGTTGATTAAGAGTTGCTCCACATTGTCCTCCAGATGATGCCCCAATGCGATACACTGCGCATCATACCGCACATACAACTCGTCAAAGAAGTCGTACCTCAGCTCTCGCGCCGCCATCTCTACGCTCACCCCTTTGTGCGCAGCCGCATAGCCATAAGTGTCAAAAGAGGCTCGCTCTAGTGTCACCCCCAGCTTGTCACAAAGCTCTGCGACAAAGGCCTCGTCACGATCACTCTCCTCCCCTCGCAGGTGAAAGTTGCAATGCACCGCCACACAGCGGTACCCTAAAAGCAAAAGCCCCCACAGAAGTGCCGTCGAGTCGGCACCTCCGCTGAGGGCTATGATGACCACCCGCTGGCTCTGTCGGTCTAGCAGATCATACTGCTCGATCGTGCGACGCATCTGATGCACCAAAGCATGATTGAGTAGCGTACGTCGCTGAGACACAGTGCGGGAGAGATAAATGTCGTAAAGGGAGAAAACGGGCGATAGAGCATCCGAAGAGTCTAGTCGCCAGAAGTGGAGATCTACTTGTCCGCTTGATCCTTGCTAGAGGTAGCCTTCTTTGTAGCAGTCTTTTTTGTAGCAGTCTTCTTTGTAGTCGTCTTCTTAGCGTCTTTTTTCGTGTCAGCCTGCTCATCTGTGAGCTCTACTGGCTCCTCCTCAATGTCTGGGTCGATGAGTACACGTCCGCAATACTCGCAGACGATGATCTTGTTGTGTAGCTTGACCTCTAGCTGACGCTGTGGCGGGATATGGTTAAAGCAACCACCGCACGCCTCACGCTCTACAGGTACGACAGCCAGTCCATTGGTAGCGCCCTTGCGCAGACGTTGGAACGCCTTGAGTACACGCTCATCGATCTGCGCCTCCAGCTCGTTGGCACGATCACGGAGCTGCTCCTCCTCGATGCGAGTCTCAGCTATGATCTGCTCCAGCTCCTCACTCTTGGCCTGATGATCCTCCTCACGCTCCTTGATACGCTCTTGGAGCTTGGCGATGTCATCCTTGCGACCTTGTAGCTCTGCGTTGAACTCACGGATATGCTTCTGTGCTAGCTGTATCTCAAGCTCTTGGAACTCAATCTCGCGCGACAGATGCTCATACTCGCGGTTGTTGCTCACTGCATTGAGCTGCTCCTTGAGTGCCTCGAGCTTATCGTTTGCCGTAGCGATCTTTTGATTCTCACCACTGACCGACTGTGAGAGCTTCTTGGCAGCAACGTTGTACTTCTCTAAGCGTGTCTTCAGTCCCTCGATTTCGTCCGCTAGATCTTCGATAGCTTGGGGTAGCTCGCCTCGTAGTAGTTTGATCTTGTCAATACTGGTGAGCGTCTCCTGTAGACGCTTGAGGGCGATGAGCTTCTCCCGGATACTACGCTCGGCTACTTCGTGGGTCGTTGTATTAATGCTCATAGATGGTATTGCTTAGAAATAGTGAATAGGATTCGTGTCAGCATCTGACATATGGATGACAAAGTTACGATATTTATCCGACAATGCATCATAGAGCATCGTGCGCGTACACTGCTCACTCTCGAAGTGTCCTAGCGTAATCAGCCAGAGACGACCCTGCACGTCGAGATAGTCGTTGTACTTTGCCTCACCTGTGATATAGACCTCTGCGCCTGAGTTCATAGCCTCACCGATGAACTCGTGACCACCGCCACTACCGCCACAGAGTGCTATGCGTCGGATCGGCTGCGTGGGAGGATTTGAGTAGGCGATGCGCTCCACGGCTGGCAGTGTAGCTAGATGCTCGAGCAGCTCCTGCGGTGTCAGCGCACTGGGCAGTTCGCCTATGACCCCTAGCCCACTCGTCGGGTGATCCATCACGATCGGGATCACCTCATAAGCTGGCACCTCATAGGGGTGCGTTGCTACGAGCGTCGTCACTGCTTGCGATAGTCGCTCCTGTGGCACGAGCACGGAGATCATCTCCTCCTCGACCGCCTCCATAGCGCCATGCGTACCAATGGTCGGATGCGTCTCTGAGCCTGGACGGAAGCGCCCTACCCCCGAGCAACTATAACTACAGCCGGTGTAACCGCCTAGAGAACCAATGCCCGCCTCCTCGTATGCGCTACGTAACGCATCAGCGTGGCTGTGCGGGATGAAGGTCTGCAACTTGTAGAAGCGTCCCCGCTGAGGCATCATCGGTCGCCTACCCTCACGCTTGAGACCGATCAAGTTGGCCAGATAGTGATTCACCCCCTGCGTCGTCTCATTGTCTGCCGAAGTGTGACAGGCGTAGATAGCGATATTATTTCTCAGGGCAAAAGCCACGCAACGCTCCTGATAGGTCGCGGGCGTGATTCGCTTAAGTCCTCGAAAGAGGATCGGATGGTGCGATATGAGCAGGTTACACCCACGCTGCAGGCACTCCTCGAGTACCGCCTCGGTCGTCTCCACAGCCAGCATGATACCACGCAGCGGCTGCGTCACATCGCCCACCTGAAGACCCGAGTTGTCGTAGCTCTCCTGATAGCTCAGCGGAAAGCTCGCTTCTACCGTACGAACTACATCTCCTATCGTGACCATAAGGACTCCTTATATATTATAGTGTCTCCCGCACCGTCAGGTGTAGCTCATCGAGCTGCTCTGGCTCTAGTCGTGCAGGCGCATCGATCATCACATCACGGCCCGAATTGTTCTTTGGGAAGGCGATACAGTCACGTATCGAGTCCAGCTCAGCCATGAGCGATACCCAGCGATCCAGTCCGAAGGCGATACCACCATGAGGAGGTGCGCCATACTTAAAGGCATTCATCAAGAAGCCAAACTGCTCCTCGGCACGCTCCTTCGTAAAGCCTAGTGCCGCAAAGACTCTCGCCTGTAGCTCCGCATCGTGGATACGGATAGAGCCACCGCCTACCTCGACACCATTGATTACCATGTCGTAAGCATCAGCACGGACGCTACCTGGGTCGCTCTCGAGACGATCCTGATCCTCAGGCTTCGGAGCCGTAAAGGGGTGGTGCATCGCATAGTAGCGCTGCGTCTCCTCGTCCCACTCGAGTAGCGGAAAGTCGACCACCCAGAGACACTCATAGTGTCCTGGCTTCATCAGCCCCAGCTCAGAGGCGATATGTAAACGTAACGTACCCAGCTGCTTCTGTGCCGGACGCTTGTCCCCAGAGATCAGGAAGGCTATGTCGCCAGGCTGCATAGACAGCTTATCGGCCAGTGCTTTCAGTTGGTCGGCCGTGAGGAACTTGTCGAAGCTACTCTTCATCGTCCCATCAGGCTGATAGCGCAACCAGAGCAACCCCTTGGCACCCACCTGTGGACGCTTGACAAAGTCGGTCAGCTGGTCGATCTGCTTACGTGTGTAGTCCGCCTTGCCCGTGACCACGATAGCACCAATATAGGCTGCACTATCGACCACGCCAAAGCCATGCCCCTGTATCGTCTCCGTCACCTCTGCGATCTCCATGCCGAAGCGCAGATCGGGCTTGTCGCTACCATAGCGATCCATAGCCTCGTACCAAGTCATACGACGTAGTGGCGTGGGGAGGTCAATGCCACGAATCTCCTTAAAGAGGTGCTTCGCCAGCCCCTCGAAGGTACTCAAGATATCGTCCTGCTCCACGAAGCTCATCTCGCAGTCTATCTGCGTAAACTCAGGCTGACGGTCAGCACGCAGATCCTCATCTCTAAAGCACTTCACGATCTGGAAGTAGCGATCCATACCCGCTACCATCAGCAGCTGCTTGAAGGTCTGTGGCGACTGGGGTAGTGCATAAAACTGCCCTGGGTTCATACGACTAGGCACCACGAAGTCTCGCGCTCCCTCGGGCGTCGAACCGATCAGCATCGGTGTCTCGATCTCTAGGAAGTGGAGCCCATCGAGATAGCGTCTTGTCTCCATCGTCATACGGTGACGCAGCTCTATATTGCTCAGCACCGGTCTACGACGTAGGTCTAGGTAGCGGTACTTCATACGCAGGTCATCGCCACCGTCGCTCACATCCTCGATCGTAAAGGGAGGCGTGTCAGCACGGTTCAGCACCTCCATACGATCTGCTAGGATCTCGATCTGTCCCGTGGGGATCTTCTCGTTGACACTGCTGCGCAGACGTACGGTACCCGTCACCGCCAGCACCCACTCACGTCCCACCTCACTGAGGAGTCCCTGATGCGACTCATCAAAGAAGATCTGCGTAATGCCATATCTATCACGTAAGTCGAGGAAGGTCATAGCTCCCATACGACGAATCTTAGCGACCCAACCCGCGAGCGTCACCTGCTGTCCCTCGTCAGAGGCACGCAGAGCTCCACACGTATGCGTTCTGTACATAATCTGATGCTACCTATTTCTATATCTATCTTTTTTAGCTTGTATCGCAGAGACCGATACGCTATGCGCCAGCCTCCACTAGCACAAAAGTACACAAAAACAAGCACATCGCGGGTGGAGGCTAGAAGTTAGAGATTAGATCCTAGGAGCACTAGTGCCTCTAGTGCCACTAGCTCCACTAGGAGCACTAGCCCTAACCTCTAATCTCTAACTTGTAATCTCTAATCCCCACGTGGCTATTCGTAATCCTCCACGTGGAGAATAAAAAATCTCCACGTAGGCGAGAAACATTTCCTCGGACATATCATTTGATTCCTCCGAAGTTTTATTTCTCGCCTACGTGGAGATTTTTTCTTACTCACGTGGAGATTTCAGATTTTCTACGTAGCTATTCGATCATACGCCCCTTTTCACCAAAACCTCCCCTACGCTTCTTCAGACAAGCTAGAGCAGCAGCAGGCTGATTGCCATAAAGGCCATACCCCCGATGAGTCCATAGAGTGCCGTGTGGTGGTGACCAAACCGCTCCGCAGCCGGGAGTAGCTCGTCAAAGGAGATGTACACCATAATACCCGCAATCACCGCAAAGCAGCAGCCCATCACCGTCGGGGTCAGGAAAGGACGCAAGAGCAAGAAGCCCAGCAGTCCACCGATAGGCTCGGCTAGACCCGAGGCGAGCGAGAGAAAGAATGCTTTGCGCTTATTGCCCGTGGCGTGGTAGATAGGGATAGCCACCGAGATACCCTCCGGGATGTTGTGCAGCGCAATAGCGATAGCTATCGGCAGTGCTAGGGAGAGATCGGTCAGCGCAGACATAAAGGTGACCATACCCTCGGGGAAGTTGTGGATAGCGAGGACTATCGCCGTAACCATACCAGTACGCAGCAAGCTCTGCTCGTGCGCTGTCGTCTGGTCGGGGCCCTCCTGAAGGCTTTGCACCTCACTCTGGTCGGGCAACTCGTGAGGGTTTTCCGCCTCAGGGATCAGTCGGTCAATGATACCAATCAGCGCCACCCCCGCGAAGAAAGCAAGCGTAGCATAGAGCGTCGCTAGTCGCTCTCCATAAAGTGGCGTCATCGTTGTCTCGGCAGAGCGAAAAAGCTCCACAAAAGAGACATAGACCATCACGCCCGCCGAGAAGCCTAGCGAGACCGACAGGAAGACACGGTTGGTGCGCTTGGTAAAGAAGATCAGAGCACTCCCGATGCCAGTAGAGAGACCAGCCCAGAGGGTGATCAGGAAAGCATAAAAGACCTGTGTACTGCTCGTGTCTAGTAGCATAAGCGTCTAGAGCTAGAACCAGTGAATGCGCTTGAAGAGCCAGAAGGCGATCGCTGAGAAGATCAAGCAGACCACCATAATCCCTATAAAGGCCCACGACTGCTCAGCCCAGGGCAGATCAACGTTCATACCATATAGTGAGGCGACCAACGTAGGGAGCATCAGGATCATCGAGATACTAGTCATACGGCGCATGATCGTATTGATATTGTTGTTGATGATCCCGCCGAAAGCATCCATCGTCCCATTCATCAAGTCGCTGTACACATTGACCATACTATAAGCCTGATTGAGCTCGATGGCAACGTCCTCCGCTAGGTCAGCATCATACTGATCATAGTGGCTCACCTTAAAGCGTCCGATGACCGTCTCGTTACCACGTATCGAGGTGTTGAAGTAAACCAAGCACTTCTGCAGACGCATCATCTGTAGGAGGTCTTCGTTGCGGATGCTCTTCTCCAGTGCCTCCTCGGTCTCTAGGATTAGGAAGCTGATCTGCTTCAAGTATTTGAGAAACCATACGGCCGAGCTCATAATGAGTCGAAGGATAAAGTCTATATCCGTATCGACCGATATACCCTTGCGCTGGTTATGCTTGATGAAGTCGGGAATAAGGTCCGTGCGGTGGTAGCAGATGGTGACGACAAGCTGCTTCTCAAGGTTCGAGATAACACCGATGGGGACCGTGTTGTAAGGGGTCGTGCCCTCAGGGGTCTCAATCGGGATACGTATGATGGTGAGTCGCCAGCCATCCTCCTCCTCCGTACGAGGGCGCTCATCGCTATCCGCTGTATCTCCGATGAAGCCGTCGGGGATGCCCAGTTCGTCGCAGAGGTAGTCTATATCCTCCGAGGTGGGCTGTACCACTTTGATCCACGTATGTGGCTCTAGGGTGTCGACTTGAGTAAACTGCTGCTTGGGTAGGTAAAACTTCCGCATAATATCTATGGCTCTTAAGGGGTAATTGGTAGAGGGTAAAACTTAAGAAACCTCCTGCTCCTATGCGGTACCTAGTCAAGTAGATCTAGGCGTTGGGATACCCTAGGCAGACGCTAGGGCGTAGGCTCCGCAGTAGAGGAGGTCTACACGAGAGACTTCGAGGCTCACTCGGCGGTAAGGAGTCGTCCATAACGATTCTAGGGATTAATACGTTTACGTGATCAGTGAAATGAAGGAGCATGACCGGCAGACCTATACAGTATAAGTGGTCGCCCCACGCCTCTACCCCACAAAGGTACGAAAATTAGAGAGACGTCACCCTGTAGGGACGCACGATCTGTGCGTCCGTCCCCGTTAAAACCACGACGCTGTAGCCTTTGACACAACGGACGCACAGATCGTGCGTCCCTACAGCGGGCTACTCGTCCCCTCTAACCGGCTAATTCCTATTTTGAGGTGCTGGGGGAGAAGCCACCCATAAAAAACTAACTG
>UQDF01000053.1 GCA_900539765.1 uncultured Porphyromonas sp.
CCAGGGGTAGGTGCTTTTATACGCTTCGTGTTGCACTTACTACTGGAAATTGCGCTTTTCCTACTGAGCCTCGTGGCTCTCACGCTCGCCTTCACGGCGTGCAACAAGAATCAGGACGAACCACAGTCCGAGACAGATGCTACTATCAGCGTCGCAGTTAAGTCAGCTGGCCTCAGAGCTTATGAGGATGGCGAGGGCAATGAGGACATGAAGGTCCAGAAGCTAGCCGTTATGGTTTACCAGGGTTCGGCTCAGGTTGCCTACAAGGAGGCTGCTGAGGCTGGATCTCTCGAGGTCAAGGACATCGAGACGACAGCTGGTGCTAAGACACTCGTAGTCGTAGCTAACTTCGCTGACCAGAACCTCAAGGGTCTCTCTCTAGAAAAGGTTAAGGCTCTTACGCACACACTATCTGCAAAGGATCAAGATCCTACTCAGGGTACCTTCATGCTCACCGCAGAGCCTGTCTCCGTCGACCTCCAGAAGGGTAACAACTACTACGGCTACGCAGCTGGTGACGGCAATCGTATCTCTGTAAATGAGCCTATCGCACTCAAGCACATCCACGCTGGTATGGCTCTAACGAACCTTACGGTAAAGTTCGCAGACTCTTACGCAACTCTCTATGGTGTCAAGTTTGACGAGGGTGAGCTGATCGGTCTCGTTGCTAAGGCTCAGTCTAACATCTTCGGTGAGTCTCTAGTTAACACAGATGCTAACTACTTCTATGGTGTCAAGCTCTTTGGCAAGACTGACGGTAAGTACACCCCAGCAGAGGCTAACTACAAGGAGATGGCAGCGCTCAAGATGGCTCTCACAGAGACAGGTGCACAGACAGGCAAGGGCTTCTATATCCTAGAGAACAAATCTGCAGATCACCCAACTATCCTTTGTGTCAAGGGTATGCTCACACAGGCTGACGGATCAGACCTAACGGCTGATCAAGCCAAGCAGGCTGTAGAGGCTGGCTGGATCGTATCTGCTGAGGATCACTCTACCTACTATCCTGTCCTAGTTAACTGGGTAAAGGATGGCTATGAGTACGAAGCTTCTCACACAGCTAAGAACGCTATCGAGCGCAACAACAAGTACGAGATCTCTCTCACGATCACTGGTCCTGGTACGAACTCACCTGAGGATCCAACACAGGAGAAGGCTAACCTCGATGTCAAGTGCGTCGTCACGCCTTGGAACATCGTTAAGCAAAACGTAGTCTGGTAAGACGCTCTTTACAGACGCTTTAGAGCCACCCTTCTGGTGGTGGCTCTAGAGCCGTCTCTATCACAAGTAGGAGAGCCTGCGTCATACGCTTGCTCGGGCATCACTACTAACTTTATGACCCATTCATAGTCAGACAGATGATCTGATATCGATGACGGCAGCCTCTCCCACTTGTTACTCTTTACTTTAAGCACCCCATTGAGACACTAATATGAATATCGTACAGAGATGGATCAATAAGACAGCGACCACGGCGTGGATAGTGTCGATGATAGCCCTCTTGTCTGGCTGTATCGCAGAGAATATCGAAGATTGTCCCCAACCTTTCGAGCTGACCGTACGAGCTGTAGATATCTCCAACAAGGATATAACCTCTGATGGGGATGTACAGAACGTGGTTCTCTTCACGTTTGACGAGTCTGGCAAGCGCCTTGACAAGATCATCCTCAACGCTGAGGAGGTCAAGGCCCGCAAACCTATCCACATCGAGCACTATGGCCCTAAGTCCCTTACATTTGTTGCTTGGGGCAACGTAGCACCTGCTGATATGGCTCGTCTAGAGTCCGTACAGCGTATCGAGGATGTCCAGATGCCACTACAGCGTGCAGACGGCTTTGGACAGTACCCCACAGACTTATTTTCTGGCCGACTAGATCGTCAGCAGCAGTACGGCGTACTCGAGCTAGGCGAGCCAGCTACTATAGACATTTACCGACGCACCTGTCAGGTCAATGTGACAGTCCTAGGCTATGAGCAGTGGCTAGATCGCCAAGGGTACAAGAGACAAGCTTTTGACCCGACAGACTTCGCTGCAGCACAGATACTATTTGGCAAGTCACTGGACAACTACTCTATAGTTGACACATACAATGGTAATCCCACTACCTATCGTCTGACTGGATCGCTAGACAGCTCCACGGGCGACTATCACATAGCACCCTTCAGAGTCTATCCGCCTATCGACGGCAAGCCATTCCAGCTAGACTTCTACGTTGGCAACAACTGCTTGGAGAGCTTTACGAGAGACTCACGAGACACCCTCATGCTACCCGAGATAGGCAAGATGCTCAATATCCTCATCGACATGCGATCTGGCAACATATCTGTGCAGATTGTTGTGACCCCGTGGAATATTGTTCACCAGTTTGTCATCTACTAAAGTCTCATTCACACGCAAAGTTTGAAATCCTATGAAACTATATAGACCTATACTTACCACGCTGCTCGCACTATCGGCGCTCTTCTTGACAGCGCTGTCTGGGTGTAAGCGCAGTGATCTGAGAGAGACTTTAGAGCCGGCCACCGTACAGCTCTCTATCCCGACGATGACTCTACGCGGGGAGCAGCTCCTCGTAGAGGACCTACCCGTGCAGACGATCCGTATCCTAGTCTTCAATCAGACTGGAGGAGCTCTAGACGTGCAGCAGAGCTTTACCACTCCGACCGATCTCAGCGACTGGCTACGCGTAGAGGCTCACGAAGGAGCTAAGGATATCTACGTCATTGCCAACGAGAGCTCTGCTATGAGCGACGCACTCAATAAAATCGTTTTCAAGCAAGACCTGCTCCGTATGGCTATCCCTGATGTAGATTCCAACGGCACTAGCGCTGACCGCATCGTCTTAGTAGGTAAGAGCGAGAGCACCATCACTCTCACGAAAAATCAGACTACCCGGACCGAGGTCGCACTCATCCGCTCGAGAGCTAAGATCACCCTCGACTTGAATCTAGAGACGAAGGCTGGTGACGATATCATCATCTATAGCGCATCGATCGATCGTTTGCCTCAGACTAGTATGCTCTTTACGCCAGATCCTTACCGCCTAGGCGACACATGGATCTACACCAAAGAAGAGAGAGTGGTGCCACGAAATCACGAAACGACACCTTACATCCTCGACAAGACGCTCTACACCTACGAGAATATCGGTAGTGCGAAGGACACAGTAGATCGTGCGCCTAGACTGGTCATCGAGGCTCTTTATAACGGAGTCCCCACCACCTATACCGCCTATATCAATGATGCGACGAGTGATGCCGATCATCACTACGCACTGCATCGCAACTGCCACTACCAGCTGACTGGTACGATCACCAAGATTGGAGAGCATAATGCACTCGTGCTAACTACAAAAGTTATGCCATGGGATGTCGAGGAGAGTGAGAAGAAGCTCGAGATACCTAAGATCGTAAGCATCAAACCTACTCCTAAGGAGACCTACTACGTGACCGATACGGAGGTTGCTGAGTTCAAGGTCAAGATAAGCTCCAGCACCGACCCCTCTAAGTGGCGTGCCACACTGACCAATGCACTCGACTTCAAGTTTGACATTACAGGTGACGCCGTACGAGAGGGTCTAGCCGACGGCACTAAGGAGTACATCGTTCGGGTGATCGCTACCAAGCCCGCAGGCGCTAACCTACGCACCACGCAGCTACTCTTCACCTCGGAGTATCTCGACCTAGAGGGAGCCGATATGCCTGAGGAGGGTATCACGATCTGTCAGAATCCTGCTTAGCAAACCATTAGAAGCATCATAGATTATGAATAGACTTATAGATATATCTACCCGTTTGGTCGGGTATGCCTTGATACTGCTGATGGTATCAGGATGTATAGCGGAGAGACCCGTGGCATGTCCTGATGACGTCTCCTCAGCGCAGCTATCACTACGACTAGCCGTGCAGGAGATCCGCTCACTACGTGCTACAACAGAAGACGGGGTTGATGCGCTCAATGAGAACAAGATCGAGAGCCTCCAGATCCTCTTTTACAAGGGAGGGGCGCTCTACTGGTCAGTCTCACCCGAACCCTCTGACGATGGCAACTACAGCATCCCCATCCCAGAGGATGAGCAGAGAGGTTTCGATGGCACTTCTATGTACAACATCTACGTCGTGACCAATATGGTCTTCACGGCGCCACAGCAAGAGAGCGACCTAGCTAAGATCGCTGTCACCGAGTCAGTAGCAGACAAGCCTAACGCTAAGTTTGTCATGCAGGGCAAGACCTCTAAGAAGATTGACTTAGGAAGTGCTGAGGGCAAGCAGCTCGGAGAGGTCGCACTACGTCGTGTAGCCAGCAAGCTACGCATCACGCCCACAGTAGATATCAAAGAATATGCAGTGACTGGCGAGATACAGATCAAGCTTGTCGGAGCTATAGATCGTGGCTACCTTCTAGCTGAGGGAGTAGCTGAAGGAGCTGCCGCTATCAACTACGGCTATCGAGCTACTCAGGATAAGCAACCACAGCTCTTCTACTCCTACTATAATAAGTGGAGCAGCGACAATCAGGCGCCTTACTACCTCTTCACTGTACCACTCAAGAAGGAGGGCGAGACGACAGCAGTCAACAACTACTACCGTGTAGCGCTCACAGCTGAGGGGTCACACTTCACCGCCAATAAGCTCTACGACCTCAAGCTCGGCATCCATAAGCTCGGCTCTACAACTCCCGAAGAGCCTGTGGCGATCACTGGGACGCTCTCTATCCTCGATTGGACAACGCTTGAGAATGAGTATAACCTACCCGACGCCAACTACCTAGAGGTGTCTGAGAGAGAGGCACATATGTTCAACATTACTGACTACACCATCTCTTACCAGACCTCTAAGAAGCCTGTCAAGGCTCAGATCCTAGAGGCTAGCTTCAGCTATGTCAATGGAGCTACGGGTAAGCCAGTGACAGAGAAAATCCTCACCTCTAGTGATCAGTATCCGAAGGTTACGGTCGATAATGCAAGTAATCAGATCAAGATCGTGTCCAATCTACCGATCAACAATATCCCCAAGAAGATTCGCATTAAGGTCAGCAATGGTGTCGCAGGACTAGACAAGGAGGTGACCGTCTACCAGTACCCCTCGCTCTTTATCACTAATACGGAGGGTAGGGAGTCTTCGCTAAGCCCTAACGGAAATTTGGCAGATGGTCTGAACAACAAGTCGATCTACCGTATCACCGTACAGAATCCATCCGAAGATATGATCCTAGGCTTCCCACCGAGAGAGAGTACAGACTTCTGGCCAGGATCCTGGACTGGTCGTCGCTGGAAGCTAACTGAAGGAAATAAGATCTCTAAGCTTACCACGAAGCGTGATGCTGAGACCGCTCGGATGGTTTCTCCCAGCTTTGAGCTTGCCTCTCAGCTTGGAGCTACCGAGCCTTATCCCTACCTAGAGTATGGTTGGACTGGAAATGGTTGGACATGGACTCAAACTGACAAGATCATAATTGATAAGGAGACTGCTCTGTGCAACTGTGCGACCTATACAGAGACGCGCGAAGTCAATGGCAAGAAGGTGATCCTCGATGACTGGCGACTGCCGACGGAGGCTGAGATCAAACTGATAGACCGGTTACAGCATGACCCCAATAGTGCTGTCAAAAGCATTATGACGGGTGCATACTATTGGGATGCTCGAAACCAAAATGGAGCTACAAAAATGAGTAAGCCAAGACCTGGTTCCTCAAGCACTTCAACTGAAGCTAACACCCGTTGCGTACGCGATGTTAAGGATCCCACGATTCTGTCTCATATACCATACAGATTAGACCGATAGAATGTTATGACTAGAACGAAGATATTTCTATACCCCCTCCTGCTACTAGCCTTTATGGCACTGACTGGATGCCAGCAGGAGCAGCGTACAGCCCCCGTAGATCAGGATGGCGAGCGGGTCTCTGTATCCTTCTCGGTAGATGTACCTAACTATGCCCCTATGCGCGCTGTAGACCAAAAGGGCATCGATGAGAACAAGATTGACCGACTAGAGCTACTGGTCTTCAACAAGGAGGGACTGATGGCGGACTACGCCCTTGCGACCAACCTAACCAAGGCTGGCGATGGCAAGTACACTTTCAGCGCCCAGCTGAAACCACAGACAGATTCGTGTGTCATTCACTTTGTGGCTAACCGCAACTACGGTGGTAGCGATGCAGCCCGACAGTACCTAGGTCGTAAAGAGAGCGATGTACTCCTCTCAGAGCTAGTGACTATGGAGCAGGTTGTTGCAGCTAAAACCATCCCTATGTGGGCTCGCAAAGGTTACTCCGAGGTAAAGGAGGATAGCAACTTAGGCGAGATTGCGGTTCTACGCTCTATGGCTAAGTTTACGCTGAACAACCTAGCCCCCGAGCTCTCCGAGGTCTCCTACACCCTCTGCAATAGTTATGACTGCGGTACGGTGGCTCCCTTCAAGCGCGCTGCGCTTCCAGACCTAAATGCAGCCTTTAGCGTAGACAATCGTGTGCCGACCGTGCCGAGAGAGAGCTTCCTAGCCAATGGGGATGATGGACTCGGCTGGTACTCAAATACTCCTGTCTACGGCTTCGAGCGCAAGAACAAGACAGCCAACCCGATCTCTTGTCTCGTCATACGTGCTAAGTATAAGAATGCAGCAGAGTACTCTTACTACAAGCTTGACTTCGTCAAGAGCTCCAATCGTCTAGAGCGTTACGACCTAATCCGCAACTACTGGTACAAGATGACGATCAAGGAGGCCCTAGCGCCAGGCGCTGCCTCATTGGAGGATGCTTTGGCAGGTCCAGCGGTCAATAACCTGGCGCTCTCTGAGGAGCTGCAGGCCTATCCCTCGTACTCCGACGGTAAGGGACGACTAGAGGTCGAGGCGACCAACTATATTATGACGCATGGAGAGACGACGCTCACCTTTAAGGCAAACTACTACCCAGAGGGGGAGACCCAACCAAACAATAGCAACCTGCGGATCGTTGGCGTGCGCAATGCTACCGACCACAACGCTATAAATAGTAAGGATGATGTCAGTCTCAATAAGAGTACAGGAGAGATTACAGCAACGCTTCAGACGTCGTCTGGCGAGAGACGTATCTCCGATATTATCGTGGGCGTCGAAGGTGATGAGGACTTGATGCGCATCGTGCGTGTAGAGGTGAGAGACGCTTACAAGTATGCATCCTTTAAGGTGAATGGTTTCTCTACAGAAAGTAATGCTGTAGAAGTAAGTGTGGCTCCATCAGAGCAGGGCAGTAGGCTCACTTTCGAGATTGTCATCCCCAAAGACTTCAGCACATACAAGCTACCTATGCGACTGCGCTTCTTTACGGAGCACTTCTATCCCGATGCGAGCGCTGCGCTATCTGACGGTATGGGTAAGTTTGCCTTCGGTCTCGCCAAGAATGGCGACAAACCAGAGGGTCGCCCATGCTACACGACGATCATCACCAAGCTGCCAGCTGATCGGACGCTCAGGTGCACCTTCCTCTCTAACAAGAGCGACTGCTCCGAGACCATCGAGGTGGTCTCTGTCGAGAATTTCTTTGACACACAGAGTGTCACTGTCAAAGCCAACTAAGTATCTTAAGAGGGGGGCTCTACGACTTGGTTGAGCTAGTGGGGCTGTTACTCCTTGTGGAGTGACAGCCTCATATCTTTTGTTTTTGCTGTCCGACAAAGGTAAAAAAGGTTCTAACCTCTCTTGTGAGGCTAGAACCTTTTGTCGTAATGTGACTGTTGCATAAAGGCGAATCGCTGTGTTGCTTTCGGGATTCGGCTTCGGTCACATACGGAGGTATGCTCCCTTCAGACCTCACCCTCAGCGCCTTGCGCTTCATCCTTTCTGCAAAGTCAGGACAATCTTGCTTGCAATATTGTGAGACTGTTGACTTTTGCAACAGTCTCGTAATGGGGTGAGAGCTTAAGCTCCCTGCTGCTCTTGGGTACTGAGCATACCGCAGGCGGCGCTGATGTCTTCGCCACGAGAGGTGCGGATAGTGGTCGGTATGCCCGCCTCGCAGAGCCGATCACGGAGCCACTCCATGCGGGTCATATCGGAGCTGGGCAGGTCGATGTGCGGGATGCGGTGATAGCGGATCAGGTTGACGTGGCAGTCGAGCTGAGCGAGTAGACGCTTGAGGGCTGCAAGATGGCGAGGCGTGTCGTTGAGTCCTGAGAAGACGATGTACTCGAAGGTGAGGCGACGCTGCCGGCTCCAGTCGTAGTGCCGTAGGAGTGCCACCGTGTCGGCGAGGGGCATAGCGCGCTCTACGGGCATGATCGCTAGACGCTCCTCTGGCAGTGGGTTGTGCAGGCTGATAGCTAGATGACAGGTGCACTCCTCCAAGAATCGCTCCAAGCCCGGGCGTAGTCCGATGGTCGAGACCGTGATGCGCTTCGGACTCATCGCCAGTCCCTGCGGATCGGTCAGACAGGTGATCACCTGTAGGAGCGTATCTATATTGTCCATCGGCTCGCCCATCCCCATGAAGACGATGTTCGTCAGCTCATTGACCTCAGGCACAGAGAGAATCTGGTTAAGGATTTCGCTCGCTGAGAGGTTGGCTCCGAAGCCTTGCTTGCCCGTCATGCAGAAGAGGCAATTCATCTTACAGCCTCGCTGTGACGATACGCAGAGCGTGGCACGGTCTCCCTCGGGGATCATGACCGTCTCGATGAAGCCACCGCCAGCAGCAAAGAGATACTTGACCGTGCCGTCTCGTGAAGTCTGCTGTAGATGAGGCACCGCACGGCCTATCTCGTATTGCGAGGCGAGCAGTGCGCGCGCTTTCTTGCTCAGATTGGTCATCTCGTCCCACGAGGAGACATGCTTCTGGTAGAGCCAGTCAGCGATCTGTCGTCCGGTGTACTTGGGTAGTCCCAAACCGAGGGCTAGCTCCGTGAGCTGCGCAGGCGTCTTGCCGAGGATCTGTGGCGTTACGGTCATAAGGTCTTGACTAGGTGATCTTATCAGACGAGGTCAAAGTCGAGCTGTCGCTGCTCTAGGTCAGCACGAACGACCCGTACGGTGATCGGGTCGCCCAGGTTGTAGCGCTTGCCCGTGCGACGTCCACGGAGACGGTAGTTCTTCTCATCGTACTCGAAGTAGTCGTCCTCGAGCTTGCGGATCGGTATGAGTCCCTCGCAGTGTGACCCCTTGAGCTCCACATAAAGTCCCCATTCGGCTACGCCACTGATGACGCCATCGAAGACCTGTCCCATGCGAGCCTTCATATACTCCACCTGCTTGTACTTGATCGAGTCACGCTCAGCCTGTGTAGCTATCTGCTCCTGCTCGCTACAGTGCTGGCACTGCTCCTCGAGCTTGCCCCTCGTCACAGAGCGCCCACCCGCATAGTAGCGCGTCAAGAGACGGTGCACCATCAGGTCGGGGTAGCGACGTATGGGAGAGGTGAAGTGGGTGTAGTAAGCGAAGGAGAGTCCGTAGTGGCCGATGTTGTCTGGTGAGTACTCGGCACGGGTCATAGAGCGGATGGCGAGCGTCTCGATGAGGCTCTCCTCACGCTTGCCCTGGACGCTGTCGAGGAGCTTGTTGAAGGAGCGACTCACCTGACGATTCTCGCCACTGAGATTGACTTTGTAGCCAAACTTACCTGCAAAAGAGGCGAGCGCCATCAGCTTCTCTTCGCTAGGCTGTGCGTGGACACGGTAGACGAAGTTTTTCGCTTTCTTGCCTTTAGCACGAACCTGTCCAATGTCCTCAGCAACGGTGCGGTTGGCTAGGAGCATAAACTCCTCGATGAGATGGTGCGACTCATTGTCTATCACCTCCTCGACACCTGTGGGACGCCCCTTGGGATCTAGTACGAAGCGCACCTCTTGGCTCTGGAACTTGATCGCTCCCTCGTCAAAGCGCCGCTTGCGCAACTGCTGGGACAGCTCGAAGAGTGGCTGTATGATCGCCTGCTGGGTGTCACTGCGTCCCTCGATCACATCTTGCGCCTCCTCATAAGTCATACGCTGATCGCTCCGTATCACGGTGCGACAGATACGGTACTGCTGCACGTGCGCTGCATTGTCTAGCGTGAGGATACAGGAGTATGCGTACTTATCCTCATTGGGGCGTAGCGAACAGAGATTGTTGCACAGTGCCTCGGGGAGCATCGGGATGGTGCGGTCCACGAGGTAAACGCTGGTGCCACGTGCGTAAGCCTCCTCGTCAATCTTGGACCCCTCGGTGACGAAGTAAGAGACATCGGCAATGTGCACGCCCACCTCGTGCCGTCCGTCGCCAAGTTCACGGTAAGAGAGCGCATCGTCAAAGTCCTTAGCGTCGGCTGGGTCAATGGTAAGCGTCGGCACCTCGCGAAAGTCCTCTCGCTGTGCTAGCTGCTCTTGGGTTATCTCGCCCGAGAGTCGCTCTGCCTCATCGATAGCTGCCTGTGGGTAGTCATAGTCTATATTGTACTCGGTCAGTATGGCGCGCATCTCGGTGTCGTTGTCGCCCGCCTTGCCGAGTACCTTGAGGACACGTCCCGTGGGGATCTTGTCCGAGCTAGGCCACTCGGTGATAGCCACCTCTACCTTGGAGTCTCGCTGAGCGCCGTTTAGTTCGCTGAGTGGGATCAGTATGTCTGTCGAGAGGGTGCGGTCTTCGGTGACGAAAATGGCCCAGTCCTTTTTGAACTCCAGTCGCCCTACGAAGGTATGCTTCGAGCGCTCGATGATATTGATCACCTCGCCCTCTAGCTCACCGCCCTGACGCTTAGCAAAGAGACGCGCCTGGACACGGTCGCCGTTGAGCGCATGCATAGAGTTGCGCTCAGCAACGAAGATGCTCTTGCTATCCTCGTCAGAGATGACAGCGTTGTGTCCATTGGCGTGACGCTCGAAAGTTCCGAAGATCAGTGCTCCCGAGAGATTATAGCGATAGGTACCTGGCTTGACCCGTGTGAGCGTGTCGTCCATCTCCAGCACTTCGAGGATGCGGCTGATGGTCTGGCGCATCGGTTGCGCCGTGATGCCGAGCTGCTTGGAGACCTGCTTGTAGTTCCACGTGTGGGTTGGGTTTGTGGCAAAGAGCTTGACGACGGCTCGTGTCAGTTCGTCGAGATTAAGTTGCTCTGCACTGGGGCGTTTGGTAGGGTTCTTCTTGGGTGTGCTTTTCTTTCTAGATGTTTTCGTCATAATGGTTTGGTTAATGTGTGTATGCGTTGTGGACTTACTGCTCTGGTCGGTAGGGGCCGCTGTGCTGGTCCTGGAGGATGCTCAGATAGCTCTTATAGCGCGAGGGGGCAATGCGTCCCTCCTCGAGCGCCTTGAGGACAGCGCATCCCGGCTCGTGGAGGTGCGTGCAATTGGCAAAGCGACAGTCGCTTGAATAGGCAAAGAACTCACGAAAGAAGTGGCTCGTGTCCTCTTCGCTCATCTCTAGCGTGCCAAAAGCTTTGATCCCAGGCGTGTCGATGATCCAGCCCGTGTGCGGGGCTGGTAGCTGATACATCTCCGAGTAAGTGGTCGTGTGCTGCCCCGTCTCATAGAGCGAAGAGATAGCCTGCGTGGCTAGGTCTAGGTCGGGGATTAAGCTGTTGAGTAGGGTCGACTTGCCAGTGCCTGAGTGCCCAGCGATGAGCGTGCAGTTACCATCGAGGAGTGATAGAAGCGCATCGGTGCCTTGCTGTTGCAGTGCCGATATGGGGTGGCAGGGGTAGCCTAGTGGGGTGTAGATCTCGGTCAGCTCGCGCATCACCTCCTCCTCGTCGGGCTTGAGGTCGTCGACCTTGTTGATGAGGATCTCAGTGGGGATGCGGTACGCCTCTGCCGTGGCTAGGAAGCGGTCGATGAATGTGTAGGAAGTGCGAGGGCGAGCAATGGTGACCATCAGGAGCGCTAAGTCAATGTTTGCCGCAAGAATGTGCGACTCCTTGGAGAGGTTGGTGGCGCGTCGTATGATGTAGTTGCGTCGTGGCTCGAGAGACTCTATATAAGAGACCTCCTGCTGTGGGTCTGGCGTGAAGTGTACCCAGTCACCGACCACTACGGGGTTGGTGCTGCGAATGCCCTGGATGCGCACCCGCCCTTTGATCAGGCAGGAGTAGACCCGCCCCTCTTCGGGTACGTGCACTGCACAGTTATTGCCGATGACCTTGATGACTCTACCTCGCATAGAATAAGGGGGGAATGGGGAGAATGTAAGCAAAGTCACAACCTACAGCTAAAAGGGGGGGCAAGAGGGCAGACGATGCGGAAACTAAATCCTCCGCTCCGCCTGCCGACTCAGGCTGTAGGTGTGACTTGCATAGGGTGAAATGTGATAGAGAGGGGCGGAGACTAGATCGTCATGATCTCTTTCTCCTTAGTGGCTAGCACCTCCTCGACACGAGCTATATACTTGTCGTGGAGCTTCTGAGCGTCACCTTCCGTTTGCTTGATCGTATCCTCTGGTAGGTCCTCAGCTTTGACCGCTTTCTTCGCAGCATCGATAGCGTCACGGCGGGCGTTGCGGATGCTGATCTTAGCCTCCTCGCTCTCAGCCTTGCACTGCTTGACCAGCTCCTTACGTCGCTCCTCGGTGAGGGGCGGCATAGCGATGCGGATCATCTCGCCATTGTTCGTCGGTGTGATACCTAGGTTGGAGTCGAGGATACCCTTCTCGATATCTTTGATGAGCTTCTTGTCCCATGGTGTGATAGCGAGCGTACGTGCATCGGGTACAGTCACTGTCGCAACCTGATTGAGAGGCATTGGCGCCCCGTAAGCCTCGACGGTGATGTCATCAAGTAAAGAGGGATTTGCCTTGCCAGCACGTATGTGGTCTAGCTTGTCCTGAAGGAATTCGACAGCTTTGAGCATAGACTGCTCAGCTGGTTTGGTAAATTGGCTTGTACTCATATTTCGTTGTGATTGGTTTCTAAGTTACTGATTAGGAAACGATGGATCCGATCTCCTCACCACGCATCACGCGAGCCAGATTGCCCGTTGTGTCCATGTCAAAGACGATGATCGGCAGGTGGTTCTCCTGACAAAGCGTCATAGCGGTCAGATCCATAATCCTGAGCTCACGATCGTACACCTCTTGATAGGTGAGATGCGAGAGCTTGGTCGCTGAGGGGTCTCGCTCTGGATCGGCCGTATAGATGCCATCGACGCGGGTTCCCTTGAGCATAATATCAGCTTGTAGCTCTATGCCACGGAGTGCTGAGGCTGAGTCTGTGGTAAAGAACGGATTACCCGTTCCTCCAGCGATGAAGACGATATGCCCCTGCGCCAGCAGTTGGCGTGCAGTGAGCGCATCGTAGTAACGTGCGTAGGGCTCCATCGGTGTACTGGTCATGACGACCGCCCGAGGTGTGCCTTGTATGGGGGGGCACTGCGCATTGATCGCTGCACTGATGGCGAGCGCATTGATGACCGTGGCGAGCATACCCATACGGTCGCCCGACACACGATCCAGCCCTTCGGCAGAGCCTGCCATCCCGCGAAATATGTTGCCACCGCCCACGACGATAGCCACCTCGACACCCATATCGCTGATCTCGATGATCTGCGAGGTGTAGTCATGAAGGCGTGTCGTGTCGATGCCTTGCTTGGAGCCAGCCGCTAGCGACTCGCCACTTAGCTTGAGTAGTACTCGTTTGTATTGAGCCATAATGGTCTTATCTCATTGTATCCTCTACAAAGATAGACAAAAAGAGCTTAGTAGTAAAGCAAAGCTCGAAAGAAGCACACTTTTAGCGCACGTTGGATAAGCTAATCCCTATTTTGAGGTGCTGGGGGAGATCAAGTCTGACGCATTCTAATCAACTGAGGCTATAAAATAGAATTGTCCTCTCCTGAAATAGTACACAGTTGGGAAGCCAACCCCAACAACTATGA